>NZ_JBVHFU010000002.1:969709-987788 GCF_055562175.1 Streptomyces sp. NPDC020958
AGCGAGCACGCGGGCCCCAGGCAGCCGGGTGGACACCCAGGCCGGGGGCCGCCGGGCCGACCGGGCGATCGGCGGCCGATCGGGTACCGAGTCGTAGCCGGGTGGGCGGCGGCCCGGGGCGGTGGCAAGGGGACCGTTTCTGCCGGCGTTTGATATGACTCGCGACGGTATGCCTACATGGTCGCGTCGATCAGGGCGGCGGCCGTGAAGAGTTCCACGCCCACGGTGATGGCCCGCTCGTCGGCGTCGAAGTCGCCCTGGTGCAGGTCGCGCACGGTCCGCTCACCGGGGGTCCGCACCCCGAGCCGCGCCAGGGCGCCCGGGACGTGCTCCAGGTACCAGGAGAAGTCCTCCCCGCCGAGGCTCTGCTCGGTCGTCTCGATGGCCTCGGAACCACGGCGGGCGATCATCGCCTCCCGGAGCAGTTCGGTGACCACCGGGTCGTTGACGACCGGCGGCACCCCGCGCACGTAGTTGATCTCGGACTTGGCCCGGTGCAGCGTGGCGATCTCCTCGACGGCCGCGTACACCACGTCGGGCGCCTGCCGCCACGCCTCGATGTCCAGGCAGCGCACGGTCCCGGAGAGCTCGGCGTGCTGCGGGATGACGTTGGGCGCGTGTCCGCACTCGATCCGCCCCCAGGTCACGGCGAGACCGCTGCGGGTGTCCACGCGCCGCCCGATGAGCGCCGGCACGTCCACGGCGACCCGGGCGACGGCGGTGACCAGGTCGGTGGTCAGATGTGGCCGGGCGGTGTGCCCGCCGGGCCCGTCCAGGGCCACCTCGATCCGGTCGCAGGCGCTGGTGATGGCACCGGTCCTGAGCCCGATCCGCCCGGCGTCCACCCGGGGGTCGCAGTGCACGGCGATGATCCGCCCCACCCCGTCCAGCACCCCGTCCGCGATGGCGTCGGCGGCGCCGCCGGGCAGCACCTCCTCGGCGGGCTGGAAGAGCAGCCGCACGGGGCGCGGCAGCTTCCCCTGCCGGTGCAGGTCCGCGAGGACCAGCCCGGCGCCCAGCACCACGGTCGTGTGCACGTCGTGCCCGCAGGCGTGCGCCCGGTCCGGGACGGTGGACCGGTACGGGCACTCGGTCTTCATGTCCGGGATGGGCAGCGCGTCGATGTCGGCGCGCAGGGCGAGCATCGGCAGCCCGTCCCCGGCCGGCCCGATGTCACAGAGGAGCCCGGTCCCCGACCCGAGGACACGCGGTCGCAGCCCGGCTTTCTCCAGCCGTTCCTTGATCGCGGCCGTGGTGCGGAACTCCTGGTTGCCTAGCTCGGGGTGCATGTGCAGGTCGCGGCGGAAGGCCACGAGTTCGGCGTGCAGCTCCTCGCTGAGCACGCCGGGGAGCACATCCCCGGGGAGGTCGGCCTCGGACTCTAGGGACATCAATTGGTTCACCCTCTGAAGGGTAGGACGCCCGAAGGGTCAACTGACCCGAGATCAACAAAAGTTCAGCCCGTTAGGGGAAGAAACTCTGACCGGGTAGGCATGACCTCGGACGTGGCTGGGTAACACGTATGTTTCCTCTTCCACGCATACCACGTCTGACGACGATCACGCCGGTTCTGTCCACGGACCGAAACGCGACCGGACCGGTACCGCGACTTCGCCACGCGGCCCACGCCCGCCCGGTAGCCTGCGCGTCCGTGACGGACTCGGACACGACCGACTTCATAGAGACCACCCGTACGTCCTACGACACGATCGCCAAGGACTACGCCACCGCCCACCCCGGCCTCCCCGACCGGCCGGTGGACATGTCCCTGATCGGCGCGTTCGCCGCGCTGGTGAAGGCGAACGGCACCGCGCCGGTGGCCGACCTGGGCAGCGGCCCGGGGGACGTCACCGCCCATGTGAACGACCTGGGCGTACCGGCCTTCGGCATCGACCTCTCGCCCGCGATGGTCGCCCTGGCCCGTGCGGCCCACCCCGGGGTCCGTTTCCACCTGGGCTCGATGACGTCGCTCGACCTGCCCGACGCGACCCTGGGCGGCATCCTCGCCCTCTACTCGATCATCCACATCCCCGACGCCCACCTCCCGGACACCTTCGCCGGGTTCCACCGCGTCCTGGTCCCCGGGGGCCATGTCCTGCTGGCCTTCCAGAAGGGCGAGCCGCCCGGGCTGCACCTCACCGAGCGCTTCGGCCACCGGATCGACCTCCGCTACCACTGGCGTCCGGCGTACGCGGTGGGCGACATGCTCTCCAAGGCGGGTCTGGACGTGGCGGCGACCCTGATCCGGGAGCCGCTGGAGGGCGAGACGTGGCCGCGGGCGTTCGTCCTGGCGCGGAAACCGAAGGAGGGGCACTCCGGCCGATGACCCGGCCCGGTCCGGTCACTCGGGGGGCATGAGCCAGGTGAACCCCGATCCGGAGCCCGAGCGGACCACCGGGCTGGAACCCGGAGGCGGTGTCCCGCCCGGCGAGACCCCGCCCGCCGAGAGCAGCCTGCCGGGTGCCGGGCCCCGGGAGACGCACAACCCGACCCAGGGCTGGGCCAAGGCCCCCTTGACCCTGATCCTGCTCCTCGTCGCGCTCGTCGCGGCCTTCTTCCTGGTCTACGCGCTGGTGCTGATCCTCCAGTAGGCACACGCGAGCACCTTCAGGCCTGGGTGTGGCGGACGCACTCGGTGACGACGTCCCGCAGGCTGCCGGTGCGCTCCAGCAGCCTGCGCTGTTCGTCGGCGCCGTTGCCGTGGCGCAGCAACCGCTCGACACCCTCCTGGGCGGCCGCGAGGTCGCCGGTGTCGGCGAGCGCGTCCTTCACGTGCGCCAACAGGGCGCCGATCACGTCCCGCGCGGGGCGGGGCCGCAGGGTGACAGGGTCGAGCAGGTCCCCCTGGAGCCCGGAGCGGGCGGCCCGCCAGGCGGCGAGCCGGATCAGGCTCACGCCGTGGTCGACCGGTTCCTTCCCGGCCCGCCACTCCCGCGCCGCGGTCTCCACCAGCGCCCGGGCGAGGGTGGCCACGAGGACGGCGGTCTCCGCCCGCAGGCAGACGTCGGAGACCCGGATCTCCACGGTCGGATAGCGCCGGGCCAGCCGGGCGTCGAAGTAGACCATCCCCTCGTCCAGGACGACGCCGGTGGCGACCATGTCCGAGACCAGCCGGTGGTAGCGCTCGGGAGACCGGAACAGTTCGGTCGGCCCGGCGGACGGCCAGCGCATCCACACCCGGCTGCGGTAGCTGGCGTAGCCGGTGTCGCTGCCCTGCCAGAAGGGCGAGTTGGCGCTGAGCGCGACGAGCACCGGCAGCCACGGCCGCAGCCGGTCCAGCACCGCCACGCCCTCCTCGTCGGAGTCCACGGCGACATGCACGTGGCATCCGCACACCAGTTGCTCACGGGTGGAGATGCCGTACTCCTCGGCCATCCACTGGTAGCGGCGGCTCACGCTGACCGTGGGGCTGACGGGCAGCGGTGAGGTGGCGAGCGCGGCGACCGTGCTGCCCAGTTCCCCCGCCAGCCGGGCGGCCTCCTTGCGGCACCGGACGAGTTCCTCGCCCAGGTCCGCCATCACGGACTGCGGCCGGGTGGCGAACTCCAGCATCTGGCCGTAGAGCTCCTTCTCGAACACGTCCTGCCCGGGATCGGCCAGCGAGGCCCGCGCCAGCACCGCCGCGGCGAGCGCCCTGGGCTCTCCGGTCTCGGGGTCGACGAGCAGGAGCTCTTCCTCCACACCGACGGTACGCACGCCGCTCCGCCCTCCCGTCCGTGCCACGACCTTCGCGGCAGATTGGTAACCCCCGACTTCCCAGGCCGCCGCCCGGAACACCTGTGGGTGCGCCGGGGCGGCGGCCGGGAGCCGGGCGGGTCACAGGCTGCGGGCGGTGATGTCGCCGTAGGAGGTGTTCGCGGTGATGTTCAGGCCCGCGCCGGCACCGTCGGCGTTCTGGAGCGTGTTGCTGATCCGGCCGTAGGCGGTGGCGGCATCCAGGGTGGCGGAGACGCCGCGGGCCGCGCCGACGGAGATGGCGCCGTGCTGGGTGTGGAGCGTGACGGTGCCGCGGACGGCCTCGGCGATGCCGATGTCGCCCTTCAGGGTGCTGATCTCCGCGGCGCCGCCCAGCCGGCCGACCTCGATGTCACCGGCCTGGAGGGTGAGGCGGACGTCGCCGGTCTCGTCGAGCTTGACGGTCGCCTGGGCGCCCTCGAAGGTGACGTCGCCGAGCCGCCCCACGCCCCGGAGTTCGGCGAGGGCCGCCTTCGCGTCGACCCGGGAACCGGCGGGCAGCTGGACGGTCACCTCGACGGCTCCGGAGTTGCCGAGGATCCGGTTCTTCGCGGCCGGGATCCCGACCCGCAGGACCCCGTCGCCGTAGGAGACCTCGGCCTGCTCCGCCGCCTTCACGTCCCGGCCCTTCGCGGGGTCGGCGGGCCGGACCTCGACGGTGGTGTCGGCCCGGTCGGCCGCGATGAACCGGATCGCCCCGGCGGGGATGTCCAGGACGACGGAGACCGGGGCGGGGGTGTCGAACTTCTGCATCGTGCGCTCCTTGGACTCGTTGTTTCCGATGTCAGAAACGCTACGTTGCGTTTATAGATCGGGCAACAGCAACGTTGCATTGCGTCGATGAACAAGCAGCTCACAGCACCAATTTCATTGCAATGGAGGTGAATCTAACGCAACGCCAGATCACTCATCGTTGCAATGGATGAAGGGTGAACGCTACCCTGGACCCGTCAAGCACCCCCCGAAGGAGGCCGCGATGCCGGGAGGCAGACTCACCCAGCAGGAGCGCCAGCAGATCGCGCTGGGACTGGCCGACGGCCTCGCCTACGCGGAGATCGCCCGTCGGCTCGACCGGCCGACGTCGACCGTCACCCGCGAGGTGATGCGCAACGGCGGCCCCACCTCCTACCGCGCCGACCTCGCCCACCGCGCCACCGAGCACCGCGCCCACCGCCGCCGCCCGGCCGCACCCCGCGACCCGGGCACGCCGCCGGAGCCGCACGGGCGCGACTCCGAGGCCGTACGGGGCTACGAGGAGTTGCTGACCACCGTCTTCATGCAGTCGGGGCTGCCCCGGATGACGGCCCGGGTCCTGGTCTGCCTGTACACCACCGACGCGGGCAGCCTCACCGCGGCGGAACTGGTCCGGCGCCTCCAGGTCAGTCCGGCGACCGTCTCCAAGGCGATCGCGTTCCTGGAGAGCCAGGGCCTGGTCCGGCGCGAGCGCGACGAGCGCCGCCGTGAGCGGTACGTCGTCGACGACGACGTCATGTACCAGTCGACGATGGCGAGCGCCCGCGCCACCGCCCACCTCGGGGAGACGGCACGGCAGGGCGTCGCCGTGCTCGGCCCCGGCACCCCGGCCGCCGAGCGTCTGGAGAACATCGCACGGTTCGTGGACTTCGTCTCCGAGAGCATCGCCCGCGCGGCGGAACAGGCCCGCGCGGTGCTCCACACGAAGCCCGGCCCCCCGCACCCGTAGGCGGCCGGACCGTGGGCGGCCGGACCCGGCGTGGATGAACGCCTCGGGGCGATGTGACGTACCTGGTACTGCGGGCGGCAGCGGGCCGCCGGGAGGCGTCGTCGGCGCGAGGTGCTCGGCGACCGGGGGAAGGGCTGCGCCATCTCAGTGGATTCGAGCCGTCCGGCCGGCGGCGTTCTCGACCTGGCCGCCGCCCCGTCCGGTCAGGGGGCGGCGGAAAGCGCCCCGCCCGCCCGTCGGCAACTGGCGGGCCTGGACGGTCTGCGTGGCCTCGCAGCCCTCTACGTCGTCCTGTTCCACTGCTGGTTGTACACCTTCCCCGGCTACCCCCACAGCTCGGCGCCCCGGTGGCTGGACGGCCTGATGTTCGGGCGGCTGGCCGTCGTCTTCTTCCTGGTCCTCTCCGGGTTCTCCCTGGCGCTATCCCCGGCGCGGCACGGTTGGCGCTCGGGCGGCGTAGGCCGCTTCCTGCGCCGGCGGGCCTGGCGCATCCTGCCCCCGTACTGGGCGGCGCTGGCCCTGAGCCTGCTCGTCTCCTGGTTCGTGGTGCCGGCCTCCCACTTCGGGCCGCCGACCGGCGAGACGGTACTGGTGTACGGCCTCGTCGCCCAGGACGTCGTCACCGCCCCGACGCCGAACGGTGCGTTCTGGTCGATCGGGGTGGAGTCCGAGCTGTACCTCCTCTTCCCCCTCCTCCTGTTCGTCCGTCGTCGGTGGGGTGCGGCACTGCTGGCCGCGTGCGTGACGATCCCGGTGGTCGCCTACGGGCTGACGGCCCCGGGCGCGTCCCCCGTCGAGGGCGACAACTGGCTGGCCCCGGACCTCGCGCCCGTGTTCGCCGCCGGGGTGGTGGGCGCCGGGATCATCAGCGGGTCGGACCGGGTCCGACGTCTGCCGTGGGGATGGTTCGCCGTCCTGGCCGCCCTGCCCGTCCTGGCTGTCGGTGCCGTGCGGGGGGCCGCCTGGACGGTGAACCACTACTTCTGGATCGACCTCGCCGTCGCCCCGGCCATGACGATGCTGCTGGCCGCGGTCGCCACCGGCCAACCGGCGTTCCTGGTACGCCTGTTGACCGCCCGACCCGTCCGCGCCCTCGGCGACTTCTCCTACAGCCTCTACCTGATCCACCTGCCGATCGTCCTGGCCGTGATCCGCCGCGTGGCCCCGCACTACGTGTCCCAGGGACTGCCCACGTTCGGCTTCACGCTCGCGGTGGGCCTGCCGCTCGCGACAGCCGGGGCCTGGCTGTTCTCCAGGACCTTCGAAGTCCCGTTCAAACAGAACAGGTCCTGGAAGTCGGCCGTCCGCGGACTTACGGGGATCAGCCCGCGGACTTCTTTCCGGCGGGGGTGACGGCGTACCACGCGCCGTCCTTGCCCTGGCCGTTGACCTGTCCGGCCGCCGTGTCGCCGACGTACCGGTAGAGCGGCCAGCCGGCGAGGGTCAGCTGGGTCCTGCCGTTGCGGTGGACCGTGCCGAGGAGGCTCTTCTCGACCCCTGCGGTCCCGACGGAGCCCTGCACGATGACGGGTATCCACGTCTTCGTGCACGCACCGGAGCACGTCCACTTCGAGGGGCTGGGCTGGTCCTTGTCGTAACGGTAGAGGGCCAGTCCCCGTTCGTCGGTGACCACGATGCCGACGCCGTCGAGCGTCCTGGCCGTCACGGACGTGGTGGTGTCCGGGGACCCGGTGGCCGGCGTCGAAGCGGCCGACGTGGCGGGCGTGGCCGGCGTGACGGGCGGCGCGGGAGCGGACGAGGCCGGAGCTGCCGGAGCGGCACCGGTCGAGGAGCCGCACGCTCCCAGCAGGAGGGCGGAGGCGAGCCCCGCGACCAGGTTGGGGACGATGCGTCGCGGGATCAAGAGGTCGCCCTTCGTCGGGAGTCGCGTCTGCTGCTCCCTTAGTACGTCGGCCGCCCCTCCCCCTCTCAGCCCCCGGCGCCCCATGACGCAGTCTTGACCAACACCGCGCTCACTCCCCGCCGAACAGCTCCGCCTCGTCGGTGACGTGCACCGCCCGCTGAGCCCACTTCTCCAACTGCGCCAGATCGGTGCAGGCACCCACCCGCTCCCGCACCGCATCGCTCACCGCAATGCCACGCCATTCCAGGACACGAAGGACCATCTCGGCGCACTGCTCCACGCGCCCTTCCTCCCGCACCTGCTCCGCCAGCGGGTGCCGCCAGAAGTACTGCATCGCCGTCATCAGGTCCCTCCACATCTGCTTCGCCTGAGGATCCACCAGGCACGAGTCGACGAACTGCACGAACACCGCGGCGCTGTCGCGGTCGATGGTCTTCAGGGCGGCTGCCAGCGACTCCAGTATGGCCGCGGCGTTGCGGCCGCGCCCGTGTGTCATGGCCGAAAGCACCGCAAGAGGTACGTCCCGTTCGGCCTCCCGGGCGTCGGCGATCACCGGCACGTTGTCCGGCCCCAGCACCAGCGGTCGCACGATCAGCGACTCCCACCCGGGGAAGCCGATCTGGATCGGCTGCGAAGCCCACTTCGCCGTCGTCCTGCTCTGCGTGGTCACGATCAGCACCGGGTCGCACCGGTACTTCTCGTAGAGGTACGAGAGGTAGTACGGCCAGCTGCCGCGCTTCCGAGGCGTTCTCCCCGCCGCCTACCAGGACCTGGCCGAGCTGGACCACCATGCAAGGTTCCGCAACGACGTGGCCGTGATTCACGTACCGGGGCTCTTCCAGACGGAGGATTACGCCCGGGCCCTGTTCGCCTACATGAATCCAGAGTTTCCTGATGCCGAGGTGGAGCTACGGGTGGAACACAGGATGAAGCGGAGGGTGGTCATCGAGGGCTCCGATCCCATCCCGTACGAGACCGTCATCCATGAGGCGGCGCTCCGCATCAACGTGGCCGGGAAGGCCGCAACCCGCGATCAGTTGACCCGCATCCTGGAGCTGTCCGAGGCCGACCACATCACCGTGCGGGTCGTGCCCTTGGCGTTGGCCGACTTCGCGGGAGCCGGGAGCACGATGGTGCATGTAGGTGCAGCGGTGCCGCGGTTGGACACAGTCGTACGTGATGCTCCGCACG
This sequence comes from Streptomyces sp. NPDC020958, assembly GCF_055562175.1. Taxonomy (NCBI): domain Bacteria; kingdom Bacillati; phylum Actinomycetota; class Actinomycetes; order Kitasatosporales; family Streptomycetaceae; genus Streptomyces; species Streptomyces sp. NPDC020958. The sequence continues at coordinate 978,202 of NZ_JBVHFU010000002.1, forward strand.
GCACGGCCTTCATCGACTCCACGGCACAACTGGAGCACTTTCGAAAGCTCTTCCGTAAGGTTAGGGAAGCAGCACTGCCGTCGCACCTGTCACGTGACCTCATCAATCAGTTGACCAAGGAGCTGTGAGGACCGGCATGACCGCCCGCGCCCCATGGAAGAAGTCGTCGTACTCCGGCGGAGGCGAGGGCAACGACTGCGTCGAAGTGGCCACCGGCCCCGCCCACATATTCGTCCGCGACTCCAAGGACCCCGCCGCAGGCGCGCTCTCCTTCCCGGCCGGGGTCTTCGTACGCTTCCTCTCTGCCCTGAAAGAGGAGCCGTATGGACATCGAGGTCGATGAGCCGTTCTGGACCGTTCGGCGGGCCAGGCTCACCTTCCGGTTCACGCTGGGGACGGGTGAGGACCCCGGGACACTGGAGGATGGGGACGTACTTGTCGAGGGGCCGGGCGGTGAGCGGTGGTTCGCCAGCATTCTGACGATGGGCAGGATCCGGGAAGTCATGGACCGGGAGCGGGTCAGCGGTGACGCGCTGGGCGGGGCCTACTTCTGGATGAAGGGTCTCGTCATCGTCCGGGAGCCGGGCCTGGAGGGCATGGTCCGGGCCGTCGAGGACCTGTACGACGCGTACGGCACGCTGAACGGCACCCTGCCCGAACTGGGTCCCGACGAGGACGACGAAGGGTGAACTGGCGCCCGCCCCGCGTCCGGGGCGGGCGTCCTGCCGTGCCCTACGCCGGGCTTGTCACCGTTGCCAGTCGGTGGACGTCCCTCGCTGTGCCCGTGACGCCGGAGAGGAAGCCCTGGGCCCTGGGGGAGGCGTTCTGGGTCAGCCATGTCGGGTCGATGTCGCAGACGGCGACCCGGACGCCCGTGCCGACCAGGGCGAGGGGCAGGGTGTGCACGACGGTGGAGGGGAAGCTGAGGATCGTACGGCCTACGGGGCCGCGGCGGGCGATGAGCTCCAGGGGGAGGTCCGGGCGGACTATCTCCAGGCCCGTCTCGGCGGCGAGGCGGTGGAGTTTCTCGGTGCTCTCGCGGCGGTGCGCGAAGTAGCGGGTCGCGCCGTGGGCCTTGGCGAGGGTCTGGACGGCCTCCAGGTAACGGTCGCCGTCGACCACGCCGGTCTCCACCAGGGACGTGCCGACCATGTCCGCGCCCTTGGTGATGCGCGGCGGGCCGAAGCGGGCCCGGGTCCAGCCGAAGTCGTTGGCGGTGACCGTCACGCCCCGCGGGGTGTCCGTCATCGGCATGGACGAGAAGACCTCGACGCGCCGGCGGTCACTGGGGGTCAGCCGGCGCCGGGCGGAGGAGGAGACCGGGGCGAAGAGCAGGTCCCGGGCGCCGGGTCTGCCGCCCTTGCGGTGCCAGCGGACCAGGCGTTCGCCGCGGGCCAGCTGGGCGACGAACTCCATCGTCGCCGTGCCGTCGTCGACGACCACCAGGTCGCGGGCACGGGTGATCGTCAGGAGTAGTTGCACGTAGCGGGAGAAGGGGTCTCCCATGACGACGCGGTCGGCCCGGCGGAGCGGGCCCGCCAGGCCGCCGATCGTCTGGAAGGGGGCGGTGGTGCCACCGCGCGCCTCCTCCCAGCGGACGCGGTGCCCCTCGTCGCGGGCCAGGTCCGCCATGCGGCGCAGCTGGCCCCGGGTCATGGGGTCCGTCGGCGACAGGACGACGATCGTGAGTTCCGCGCCGGGCGCAGGTATGCCGGACACCGAGCGCCGTACCTGGTTGGGCACGGCCGGCATCGGCTCCGCCGGCCCGCGCCGGTCGTGGACGTGCGCCCACTCCAGCACGTTGAGCAGCTGCACCGGACTCTCGACGAACGCGAGGGTGTGGGGGCCGGACTTCCCGGCGCGGGGGCTCATCGACGTACGACCGTCCCGTCGTCGTGACACATCAGTCAGACTCGGCTCAGACCTGGACCGGCTCGCCGGCGGCCGCGGCGATCTCCGCCTCGGCGACGACACCGTTGACGCGGCGCAGCTTCTTCATCGGGCCGAGCTCGGAGTCGTAGACCTTCTTGACGCCGTCACCGAGGGACTCGGAGATGATGCGGATGTCGCGGACCAGGCGCTGCAGGCCCTGCGGCTCCACGGAGGCGGCCTGGTCGGAGCCCCACATGGCGCGGTCGAGGGTGATGTGGCGCTCGACGAAGGTGGCGCCGAGGGCGACGGCGGCGAGGGTGGTCTGCAGGCCGGTCTCGTGGCCGGAGTAGCCGATCGGGACGTTCGGGTACTCCTTCTCCAGCGTGTTGATGACGCGGAGGTTCAGCTCCTCGGCCTTGGCCGGGTAGGTCGAGGTGGCGTGGCACATGAGGATGTTCTCGCTGCCCAGGACCTCGACCGCGTGGCGGATCTGCTTCGGGGTGGACATGCCGGTGGAGAGGATCACGGCGCGGCCGGTGGCGCGCAGCGCCCTGAGCAGCTCGTCGTCCGTGAGGGAGGCGGAGGCGACCTTGTGGGCGGGGACGTCGAACTTCTCCAGGAAGGCGACGGCCTCGGTGTCCCACGGGGAGGCGAACCAGTCGATGCCCTTGGTCTTGCAGTAGTCGTCGATCTGGCGGTACTCGTCCTCACCGAACTCCACGCGGTGGCGGTAGTCGATGTAGGTCATGCGGCCCCAGGGGGTGTCGCGCTCGATGTCCCACTGGTCGCGCGGGGTGCAGATCTCCGGGGTGCGCTTCTGGAACTTGACGGCGTCACAGCCGGCCTCGGCGGCGACGTCGATCAGCTTGAAGGCGTTCTCCAGCTCACCGTTGTGGTTGATGCCGATCTCGCCGCAGATGTAGACGGGCTTGCCGGGACCGACCTCACGGGAACCGAACTGGCGCAGACGGGAGTTGCTCATGACTGTGGGGTGTCCTTACTTCGGGAGGGAATCGAGAGAGGGGCCGAGGATCCAGCTGGCGATCTCTCGGATCGCGCCGTCACCACCGGGCAGGGTGGTGACCGCGCGTGCGGCGCCGCGTACGACGTCGTGGGCGCTCGCGACCGCCACGGGCCAGCCGGCTACGGCGAAGCACGGGAGGTCATTGACGTCGTTTCCGACGTAGAGCACGCGCTCGGGAGCGATGCCCTGCTCCTCGCACCACTGTTTGAGGGCGAGGTCCTTGCGGTCGATGCCGTGCAGGACCGGGATCCGGAGTTTCCGGGCCCGGGCGGCGACGACCGGGTTCTGCTCCGTGGAGAGGATCAGCATCTTCAGCCCGCTCCTGCGCAGGGCGGCGATGCCGAGTCCGTCGCCGCGGTGCACGGAGACGAACTCCTTTCCATCGGCGTCGATCAGCACCCGGTCGTCGGTCTGGGTGCCGTCGAAGTCCAGTACGACCGCGTCCACGTCGTCGGCGGTCGGCAGCGCGCCGGGGCGGTCCGCGTCGAAGAGCGGGGCCAGGGCGCGGGCGCGCGCCAGCTCGTGCGGGTCGTCGATCTCCAGCACGCGCGCGGGGTCGGTCCGCACCAGCTCGGTGTGGCCGAAGAAGCGGTGCTGGTGCTCGCGGAAGCCGTCGGCGCGCATCGCGTAGGCGGCACCGGTCTCCAGGAAGTCCTGGGGGCGGTCCTGGCGGCGCGGCCGGAACGACTTGTCGTGGTTGACGCCGAAGCCGCCGCTGACCGGTGCCTCGCCGGCGTCACCGGCAGCCGCGACCGGTACCGGGGCGTGCGCCTCGTCGCGCCAGACGAAGCCGTGGAAGGGGGCCACGGTCAGGGCGGTGTCCGCGCCGTTCTCGACGACCGCGCCGGCCACTCCGTCGATGTCCTCGCGGACGATGAAGGGGCTGGTGCACTGCACGAGCAGCACCACGTCGACCCGGGCGCCGTGCAGCGCCTCGTGGGCGTCCATGGCGTGCAGGACGGCGGCCTCGGAGGTGGCGGTGTCACCGGCGATGGCGGCGGGCCGCAGCACCACCTCGGCGCCGGCGGAGCGGGCCGCGGCGGCGATGGCCTGGTCGTCGGTGGAGACCACCACGTCGGTCACCAGCCGGGAGGCGACGCACTCGCGGACGGCGCGGGCGACCAGCGGGATCCCGCCGACCGGGGCGAGGTTCTTGGCGGGCACGCCCTTGGAGCCGCCCCGGGCGGGGATGACGGCGAGGACGCGGGGCAGGTTCGCCCCTTCGAGGTGGGGCATCGGCTCTGTTCCTTCAGGTCCGGCAGGCGCCGGCGACGCCTGGTGCGGGATCCGGTCGCTCACAGCTCTCCCATTCGTCGGATCACGGGGGCCACCCGCTGGACGCCGTGGCGGTAGGCGCCGCGGGCGGCCCGGCGCACGATCTGGCGGACGGGTCCCGGGGCCTTGTCGGCGGCGGGTGCGCCGGGCAGCGGGACACCGTCGGGGCCGAGGTGGTGGCGGGCCAGGATGCCGGGCAGGTAGCCGGGCGCGGTCTCGGGTGTGTAGTACGGGTTCAGGGGCGGCAGTCCGCCGGGCCGGGCGAGCAGCTTCGCGATGCGCTCGCGGCCGGCGTCGAAGGCCGTGGCGTACGAGCCGTCGGCGGCGACGCCCTGCCGGGCGACCCACTCGGGGTCGGCGACCGGGCGGTGTCCGGCGTCGAGCTGGTCCCAGGAGGCGAGGCAGCCGGAGCCGACGAAGTGGTGGTTGCCGAGCGTCTCGCGGATGCCGAGGTCGGTGAGGACCACGGTCGGGATCCGCCGGTGCAGGGCCTCCAGGGCGGCCGTCGAGCTGATGGTCACCAGGAGGTCGGTGTGGTCGAGCACCTCGCCCATGTGTCCGTAGACCAGCCGGAAGTTGGCGGGCACGTCCTGGCCCTGGACCAGCTTCTGGTACGGCAGTTCCTCGATGTGGGTGGTGTGCTCGCCGGGCTTGGAGCGCAGTTTGAGCAGCACCTCGCGCTCGGGGTGCCTGCGGGCGTGCTGGATCAGCCGGTCGAGCAGGTAGGCGCGGTCCTTGCGGCTGTCCGGGACGGACGGCTGGGCGGCGAAGACCACGGTGCAGGGCTTGTGCTCCCCTTCGTAGGGCGCTCCGCCGAGGAACGGCAGCGCGACCTCGGTCACCGCGCCGGAGTCGGCGCCCACCCCGTCGTACACCGCGCGGAAACGCTCGGCGTCCTGGCGGGAGTTGGCGAGGACGAGGTCCGCGCCGTGGCGCAGCAGCAGGCCGTCGGCGAGCTTCTCGTAGACGACGCCGACGTAGCCGGTGACGACGACGGGGCGCTTCTCCCGGCCGGCCCAGGCGGCCCGCAGTCCGTGCAGCATGGCCTGCACCCCGCCGCCGACGAGGGAGAGGACGAGGACGTCGTACGACTGCCGCTCCATCTCTCTCAGGAACTCGACGGCCGTCACCTCGCGGAGCGAGTCCGCGTGGACGCCGACCTCCTGGAGCTGGCGGGCGGTGGGGGTGGCGCGGCCGCGCAGGAGATAGCCGTCGAGCCGGACGTCCGAGTCGTCGCCTTCGCCCGGGGCGAGGCGCTTCGCGGTGAGGGCGCCCCACTTCCACCGGGTGTCGGAATCCGCCAGGACGGCCACCCGCAGGGACTTCGTTGCACTTACTGGCACACCGAGGACGCTAGGAAGCCATTCCGAGGATCTCCCGAACCCGAATGCAACAAAGGGTTAACAACACGTCGCCGAATGGCGAATCGACCTGGGATCGGCCGCCGAAAAGCCCCGGTTCACGACCTCGCCACATGTCGTTCACCTGGTATCAAGGCGGCGGTCAAGACGCGCGACGGGCACTCATCTAACGTCCCTCACGTGGTCAAGCTCTCCGTCATCGTGCCGTTCTACAACGTGCAGCAATACGCGCCCGACACCCTGAGGAGTCTGCGCGCGAACGCGCGTGAGGACTTCGAATTCATTCTCGTCGACGACTGCTCGACCGACGGGACTCCAGAGATTCTCGCGCGAGCAGAGCGCGAACTGCCCGGCGCGGTCCATGTCAGACACGAACAGAACGGAGGTCTGGCCACCGCGCGCAACACCGGCATCGACAGGGCGCGCGGCGAGTACGTGACCTTCCTGGACGGGGACGACTGGCTCGCACCGGGCTACTACCCGGACCTGGTGGCCGCCATCGAGTCGCTGGGCTGCGACTTCGTCCGCACCGACCACGTGCAGTGCACGGCGCGGGCCCGGCTCGTGACCCGGGTGCCGGTCGGCCGGCGCAACGTCGTGATGAACCCGCGGGACGCGATCCTGCCCGCCGACCGGTCCACCTCCGTCGACTACGCCTACGCGTGGGCGGGTGTCTACCACCGCCGTCTGGTGGACAAGGGGCTCGTGCATTTCACGGACGGACTGCGAACGGCCGAGGACCGGCCGTGGATCTGGAAGCTGCACCGGGAAGCCGATTCCTTCGCCGCGGTGAACCTGCTCGGCGTCTTCTACCGGCGTGGCGTAGCCTCTTCACTCACGCAGATCGGTGACGTCCGTCAGCTCGATTTCATTCGCGCGTTCGACCAGGTGATCGAGGAAACCGCACAGGACGCCGACGCGAAGGACCTCCTGCCGAAGGCCGTCCGTACGTATTGCGCCATCATTTCCCATCACCTGGGATCCATCGAAAGGTTCGAGCCCGCGGTGGCGAAGAAGCTGAAATCCATGAGTGCCGCCGCGCTGCGGCGCATGCCGCAGGACGTGCTGGACGAGGCCCTGGACTCCATGGACCTCCAGCGGGCCACCAAGCTGCGCCGGCTGCGCCGCCGTCCCGCCCCCGCGGGAGCCGCCGCGTGACCACCCAGATCTTCCAGGCGTCCACCCTCTACGGCACCGCCACCCTCGCGGCCGCCCTGGACTCCGGCGCCTTCCGCCCGGCCGACCGGCGCATCCTGCTGGTCTGCAACAACGCGGCGACCCCCGAGATCACCCCGGGCCTGGAGGAGGCGCCGGGCTTCGAGCGGCTGCGCGACCGCTTCGACGAGGTGATCTCGTACAACGAGACGATCTTCCCGTTCCATCCGGGCGGCTGGGCCCCCCGGGTGGACGACATGCCGCTGTGGGAACGCTTCCTGCGCCACGAGTGGCGGCTCGGCGACGACGACGTGGAGTTCGCCGTCGAGTCGATCCAGGTGAACCCCTCGCTCAGCCTGACCCAGATCTTCACCGGTGCCCCGGTCACGGTCTACGCCGACGGCCTGATGAGCTACGGCCCGACCCGCAACAAGATCGACCCGCTGGTCGGCACCCGCGTGGACCGGGTGCTGCACCTGGACCTGGTGCCGGGCCTCAAGCCGCTGCTGCTCACCGAGTTCGGCGTCGAGGCCGAGGTCGTGCCGACCGCGGCCTTCACCAAGGTGCTGGCCGAACTCGCGCCCAGCGGCGACGACCTGCCCGCGATCGACGAACCGGCGCTGCTGCTCGGCCAGTACCTCTCGGCGCTCGAGATCCTCACCCCCGAGCAGGAGGAGCACCTGCATGTGCGGATGCTGAGGGGCGCGGTGCAGCTCGGCCACACCAAGGTCGTCTTCAAGCCGCACCCCTCCGCCCCCGCTCGGTTCGCCCGGTCCCTGGAGCAGGAGGCCGAGAAGCTCAAGGTGGAGCTCACGGTCCTGGACACCACGGCCCTCGCCGAGGTGCTCTACCAGAGGATGCGTCCCGCCCTGGTCGTCGGCTGCTTCTCCACCGCGCTGCTGACCGCGTCCGCGCTCTACGGGCTGCCGACCGCCCGGATCGGCACCGAGACACTCCTCGACAAGCTGGTCCCCTACGAGAACAGCAACCGGGTCCCGGTCACCGTCGTCGACGCGCTCGTGCCCGACCTCACCGACCGCAAGGCGGTCGAGGAGCAGCGTCCCGGCATGTCCGTCGAGGCGCTCGGGGCGCTGATCCGCGCGGTGGGCTTCGCCATGCAGCCGAAGATCTACCCGCAGCTGCGCGTCGAGACCGAGCGCTACCTGAGCAAGCACCTGAACGAACGCACCATCCGCTACTTCAAGCGCAGGCGCCTGACCTCGCTCGCGCTGCCCGGCGGGGTGCCCTCGCAGCTGGCGTTCATCCCGCGCAACGCGACCGTACGCCGGGTCGCCCGCAAGGCCCGCAGCCTGCGGCGGGGCGCGCGCCGCTGAGCACTCCCCGCGCTCCTTCCGGGCGTTGCCGAACCGCTTCTCGAAGGGGCGGGTCCCGATCGACGGGACCCGCCCCTTCGGCGCCCGGGCGGTCGTCCCGGCCCTGCCAGGCAAAGCTTGTGTAACAGCTGTGCGGGGCGCGGTGACCCGCGCCGGGGGGACGGATGGAGGGACCGGGAATCCGGAACGACCGCACGGTGAACGACGCACGACGGGCAAGGGGACGACCCCGCGGTTTAATGTGACTTTCCTATGATTCGTCCAGGTGTCGGTGGGGTCTTCCCCTCCCCGGGGACGGCCCCGACCGGATGGGATGATGAACCGCCGAGCACCTGGTAAGCATTTCGGACCATGTCTCTCGCGACCTCCACCACGACGCCCTCGCCTGCGAAGACCGCCGTCGTCCCCGTGCCCTCCGGACGGCCGCGCCCCCGGCTTCTCGCCCTCGACGGACTGCGGTTGCTGGCCGCCCTGATGGTCTGCCTCTACCACTACACCGGGCGCGGCGGAGTCGTCTCCGCGTCCTGGCACCAGAACCCCGCCCACCTCTTCCCGACCCTGTCCAAGGCGGCCGTCTACGGCAACCTGGGTGTCGAGTTCTTCTTCGTCATCAGCGGCTTCGTGATCTGCATGAGCAGCTGGGGCCGCTCGCTGGGCGACTTCTTCCGCTCCCGGGTCGCCCGCCTCTACCCCGCCTACTGGGTGGCCCTGCTGCTGGTCACCGGCGCGTCCCTGGTGCTGCCTGCCGTCGTCCACGCGGTCCGGCTCGACGAGTTCCTGGTCAACCTGACGATGCTGCAGCAGCCGATGGGCGTGCCCCGCGTCCTCGGCGTCTGCTGGACCCTGTGGGTCGAGGTCCGCTTCTACGCGCTGTTCGCCCTGACCGTCGTCCTGCCGGGCGTCACCTACCGCAGGGTGGTGCTGTTCTGCTCGGTGTGGACGCTGGCCACCGTGCTCTCCACCGCGGCGGGCGGCCCCTGGACCGAGCTGGTCGTGATGCCGCAGTACGCCCCGTACTTCATCGGCGGCCTGGCCCTCTACCTGGTCCACCGCTTCGGCAACCAGGCCCTGCCGTGGGGCATCGTGGCGCTCTCCTGGATCCTCGGACTGCGCATGGCCACCGAGGGAGCCTGGCACCACGGTTCACCCCGTGACCCGTACGTCGTGATGCTGGTCGTCACCCTGGCGTACGCGGCGGTGGCGGCGGTCGCCGCGGGCTGGACCCGGTGGGCGGCCTGGCCCTGGCTGACCACGGCCGGGGCGCTGACCTACCCCTTCTACCTGATCCACGAACACCTCGGATGGTTCGCGATCCGGGTGCTGCACCGGGGCTGGGGGCTGCCGGCCTGGCCCACGCTCGCGATCACGGTGTGCACCATGCTCGGACTGGCCTGGCTGATCCACCGTTTCGTGGAGACGCCGCTCGGATTCCGCCTCAAGCGAGCTCTGAAGTCCGCACCGCAGACGACCGCCTAGATGATCTATTCCAAGGGGTGCCTGTAGAGACGTAAATGAGGGTGTCCAAGATCGTTGTGTGACGAACAACCTGGACACCCTCGCGACCGC
>NZ_JBVHFU010000003.1:0-52735 GCF_055562175.1 Streptomyces sp. NPDC020958
AAACGCCCGGTTACATTCCGAACCCGGAAGCTAAGCCTCACAGCGCCGATGGTACTGCAGGGGGGACCCTGTGGGAGAGTAGGACGCCGCCGAACAAACATTGAAAGGGTTGGGCCCTGAACTTCGGTTCAGGGCCCAACCCTTTTTTGTTTTGCTTAACTTGACGTTCACTTTGCGCACCGAGCATCCCAGCATGGGTACTGCTGCAATGCTCAGGGCCGCCGGCGTCGGAGTCGGCGACGAGGTGATCGTGCCGGCCTTCGGGAACGCCGAGGTCGCCGAGGCCGTGACACTGGCCGGTGCGCTTCCGGTGTTCGCCGACATAGATCCGCTGACCTACTGCCTCGACCCGTCGGCGGTGGAAGCGGCCATAACGGAGCGTTCGGCGGCGGTCGTTGTCGTACACCGATTCGGGCGGTGGGCTGACATCCCGCGCTTGCACGCCCTGGGGCAGCGGTACGGACTGCTGGTCCTGGAGCAGGGCGAGTCCGAGGCGCCGTACGACGAGATCGCGCAGCGTCGGCAGCGGGCCGGCTACCTCGACGCGAAGCTGCGCGGGGTACGGACCCCGGACGGTGGCGACGGGCACACCTACCAGCAGTACGTCGTACGGGTGCCCGGGAACGGCAGGCCCGACCGGGACGCCTTCGCCCGGGCTCTGCGCGGCAAGGGAGTTGACTGCCGGGTGCCGGTGAAGACGCCCGTACACCGGCTGCCGGAGTTCCGGCGGTGCGTGTCCCTGCCAGAGACGGAACTGGCCGCCGACGAGACGCTGGCGCTGCCGGTGGAGGCCTCGCTGACGAAGCGGGAGATGCAGCGGATCGTGTCCGCCTGCAACGCCCTCGGCGGACTGCTCCAGACCGCCTTCTGAGCGAATTTGGGAAGTCGGGCGTCGTCGGGGTATGATCTATTCCGTTGCCGCGGGGGAAACCTCGAAAAGGCGACAGGCCCCTATAGCTCAGTCGGCAGAGCGTCTCCATGGTAAGGAGAAGGTCAACGGTTCGATTCCGTTTGGGGGCTCCGTCGAAAAGGCCCCACCCTCACGGGTGGGGCCTTTTTCATGCCCTTTTCCCCGGCCCCCTCAGTCCTTCTGAAGGCCGGGGACCCGCATCGCCAGAATCGCCATGTCGTCCGAAGGCGCGTCCGACGCGAAACGCTCCACCGCGCGCATGATGCGTGCGGCCACCGCGCCCGCCGTCAGTCCCGTGCAGGTCGTCAGCACGTCCGCGAGGCCGTCGTCGCCGAGCATGCGCGTGCCTTCCCGGCGTTCCGTCACGCCGTCCGTGACGCACAGCAGGACGTCGCCCGGGTCGAGAGTGACCGTCTCCTCGTAAAGGTCCAGGTCCTCGATGACGCCGAGGAGCGGCTGGGGTTCGGCGGCGGCCTCCACCGTGCCGTCCTGGCGCAGCCGCAGCGGGAGCGGATGGCCGGCGCACACCACCTTCATCTCGGCGCTGCCGTCCTCCTGGGGGCGCATCTCGCCGTACAGGAGGGTCAGGAAGCGGCTGCGGTCGCCCTCGTCGAGGATGGCCGAGTTCAGGCGCTCCAGGACGGCCGGTCCGCTGAGGCCCTCGCGGGCCAGCAGCCGCAGGGCGTGCCGGGCCAGGCCGGTCACCGCGGCCGCGTTCGGGCCCGTGCCGCAGACGTCGCCGATGGCGAAGCCGTACGCGCCGTCCGAGATGGGGAAGACGTCGTAGAAGTCGCCGCCGACCTCGTTGCCCTCGCCGGCCGCGCGGTAGATGACCTCGACCTCCATGCCCTCGATGTGCGGGGTCCCCGGGGGCAGCAGGCTGCGCTGGAGGGCCTGGCTGATGGCGGTGCGCTCCGAGTACAGGCGGGCGTTGTCCAGGGCCAGGGCGGCACGACGGGAGAGGTCCTCGGCGAGTTCCAGGATCTCCTGGCGGAAGTGTTCGTCGGTGGGTTTGCCGAGCGTCAGCATGCCGATGACGCGGTTGCGGGCCACCAGGGGCAGGACGACGGTCTCGCCGCCGACGGCGGAGGCCGTGGCGAGGGTGGGGCCGATGCCGGAGGAGACCTGGCGGGTGGGGCCGCCGGTCAGGCCCAGGCTGCGCATGGAGCTGCGCAGGGCCGCCCGGTGGGCGTGTTCCCCGGGGGCGGCCCAGACGCGGGCGCCGGGCGTGGGCACCGGGTCCGGCGGGGGCACCTTGGAGAGCAACGACTTGATGCCGTCGATGAGTTCCTCGTCCTCGTGCAGGACGTACGACAGGTACGGCTCGGAGGCCTGGTCGGCGATCGTGTAGACGGCGCACCAGGTGGCCAGGGTCGGGACCGTCATCTGCGCCATCAGGGCGAGGGTCTGGTCGCGGTCCAGGGTGCCGGCGAGCAGGTCCGAGGCCTCGACCAGGAAGCTGAGCGAGCCGCGGCGCAGCCGCTCCAACTCGCCCAGTCGGGCCGACTCGACGGCCAGGGCGATGCGGTCGGCGGCGAACTGGAGGCGCAGCGCCTCCTCGTTGGAGTACCTGCCCGGAGCCTCGGCCGCGACGCCCAGGGAGCCCGTCAGGCGGCCCTCGACCTTCAGCGGGACCGTGACGACCGAACGCATGCCGGTGCCTGCCAGGAGGGGCACGGCGCCCGGTACGGCCGTCAGATCGTCGTGTACGGCCGGCATACGGGCCGAGCCGTAGCGGCCGGGGCCCGCTTCGACGGGCACGCGCGCGAAGCGCTGGCGTGCGGAGGGCAGGCCGGTGGAGGCGCGGACCTCCAGCTCGGTCTCGTCGTCGGTGGCGAGGAGCAGGAAGGCGGAGTCGCCGTCGAGCATGTCCCGGGCGCGTTCCACGGTGCGCTGGAGGAGGCCGTCGAGGTCGTCCGGGGCCGGGGAGCCGATGAACACCTCGAAGGGGTCCGCGCTCTGGCCGTCGGCGGCGCCGGTGGCGTCTGAGGCGGGCACGCGCAACGGGGTCTGCAGGACGGCGCGTTCGTGGTCCCGTACGAGCAGGCAGACGGTGGAGGGTTCGCCGCCGGTGTCGCGGACTCTCAGGTGGGAGGCGTAGACGGGGGTGACGCGGCCGTCCGCGCCGCGGATGCCGTAGCTGCCCTCCCAGCGGGAGAGCTGGAGGGCCTCGGCGACGCCGGTGCCGGTCCCCGGGGTGTGCGGCCAGGCCGCGAGGTCGGTGAGGGCCTTGCCGGTGACCTCGGCGGCGGTGTGGCCGAAAAGGTCCTCGGCGTCCTCGTTCCAGGCCGTCACGGAGCCCTTGCGGTCGATCTGGACGACCGCCACGCGGACCCGGCCGTCGGCGAGGGGCAGCAGTTCGGCGGGGAGGGACGGGCCGGCGGCGCGGGTGCCGACGGGGCGCTCGGGGAGGTCGAGCTGGAACCAGACGTTCTTGTGGGTGGGGGTGTACTCGACGCCCCAGCGGGCGGCGAGGGCCGCGCAGAGCTGGAGGCCGCGGCCGCCCTCGCGGTCGGGGCTGCCCATGTTGACGGCGGATCCCTGGAGCGGGACCTCGCGTTCCGGGTAGCGGTCGGCGACCTCGATGCGTACGCCGTCCTCGGTGCGCAGGCACAGGACGTCGGCGTGGGTGCCCGCGTGCACCACGGCGTTGGTGACGAGTTCGCTGGTGAGGACCACGGCGTCGTCGACGATGTCGGCGAAGCCCCAGCCCTGGAGGGTGTCGCGGACGAAGGCCCGGGCGGTCGCGACCGATCGCCCCACGGGCTCGAAGGTGGCGGCCGCGCGCGCGGTGATCACTGAACTCCTCGTCCGGGTCTCGACGTGCGGACTCTGCCGGCCGGTGGGCTCGTGCCGCTGCTGCGGCATGCGCTCGCCCGTGGGCCGTGGCTCCGGGTTGTGTCCCCCGGGGATCACTCCGGTGGTCATGGTCTGCGGCCGCCCCTCCGAATGCCCGCTCGTTCTCGTGCCACCGCCCAGGCCGGACGGACCGGTGCGGCTGGACAGCCGCATGCAAGGTTACTTACCTTCGCCGTCCGGGCGGATGCCGGTCGCCGGTGTTTACGCCCCAAGGGTGTGCGGACGATGTGCGAAGCTGCCGAACTGTTATGGCCTGGTTCGGCCGGGGTGAAACACTGGGCAAGCTTCTGTTGAAGGTCCGGTCAGCCTGCGTGCGTTCCGTGTACGGAGGGCAGCAGCCCTTGGTGTGACCGGATCCCATCTGGCAGAAATACGCAGCAGTAACTGGTACGCCGAAGTAAGTGGTACGCCGAGTACGGCGGTATCCGGGCACGGCAGTGGCACAGCAGTAACGGTCGACCCCTGCGGGAGGGACACAGTGGAGTCTGGCGCAGCGACGCGGAGCACTCAGGCGCGCGCGAAAGGCGGACCGTCCCTGAGCAGGCGGCGGGGCGGCGGGACCACGGAGGTGGACTCGGCGTCCTTGGACCGGTTGCTGGTGGCTCTGGTGGCCATGCGGGACGGGAATTTCCGCAAGCGGCTCACGGTGTCCGGGGACGGCGTGATGTCGGAGATCGCGGCGGTCTTCAACGAGGTGGCCGACCGCAATCTCCACCTCACGGGTGAGTTGTCGCGGGTACGGCGTGTCGTGGGACGTGAGGGAAAACTCACGGAGCGGCTGGAGACGGGTGCCTGCGAGGGTTCCTGGGCGGCTGCGATCGACAATTCGAACGACCTGGTCGACGACCTGGTGCGGCCGGTCTCCGAGGTGGGCCGGGTCCTGACGGCGGTGGCCGAGGGTGACCTGTCGCCGCGGATGGAGCTGCGGACGCCGTCGCCGGACGGGGCGGGGCATCCGCTGCGCGGCGAGTTCCTCAAGGTCGGCCGCACTGTCAACAACCTGGTCGACCAGTTGTCGACGTTCACCGACGAGGTCACGCGGGTGGCCAGTGAGGTGGGCACCGAGGGCAAGCTGGGCGGGCAGGCACGCGTGCGTGGCATGTCGGGTTCCTGGCGGGACCTGACGGACTCGGTGAACACGATGGCGTACCGGTTGACGGCGCAGGTGCGGGACATCGCGCTGGTGACGACCGCGGTCGCCAAGGGTGATCTGTCCCGGAAGGTCACCGTGCAGGTGGCCGGGGAGATGCTGGAGCTGAAGGAAACCGTCAACACGATGGTGGACCAGCTGTCGGCGTTCTCCTCGGAGGTGACCCGGGTCGCCCGTGAGGTGGGTACGGACGGCATCCTGGGCGGTCAGGCGCACGTACCGGGTGTCGCGGGTACGTGGAAGGAGCTCACGGACTCCGTCAACACCATGGCGGGCAACCTGACGGCGCAGGTGCGCGGGATCTCGGAGGTGACGACCGCGGTCGCCAACGGTGACCTGTCGCGCAAGGTGACCGTTCCGGCGCGCGGTGAGGTCGCGCAGCTCGCCGAGACGATCAACCAGATGACCGAGACGCTGCGGATCTTCGCGGACGAGGTCACGCGGGTGGCCAACGAGGTCGGTGGCGAGGGGCGGCTCGGCGGGCAGGCGAACGTGCCGGGGGCGGCGGGTACCTGGAAGGACCTGACGGACTCCGTCAACACGGTCTTCAGGAATCTGACCACGCAGGTGCGTGACATCGCGGCGGTGACGACGGCGGTGGCCAACGGTGACCTGTCGCAGAAGGTCACCGTGGATGTGGCCGGCGAGATGCTGGAGCTCAAGAACACCGTCAACGGCATGGTTGATCAACTGTCGTCGTTCGGTGCGGAGGTCACCCGGGTGGCCCGGGAGATCGGTGTCGAGGGTGAGCTGGGTGGTCAGGCGCAGGTGCCGGGGGCGGCGGGTACCTGGAAGGACCTGACGGACTCCGTCAACACGGCGTTCCGCAACCTCACCGGTCAGGTGCGCAACATCGCCCAGGTGACGACGGCGGTGGCCAACGGTGACCTGTCGCAGAAGGTCACGGTCGACGTCTCGGGCGAGATGCTGAAGCTGAAGAACACCGTGAACACGATGGTGGACCAGCTGTCCAGTTTCGCCGACCAGGTGACGCGGATGGCCAGGGACGTGGGCACGGAGGGCCGGCTGGGCGGGCAGGCCCGGGTGGACGGTGTCTCGGGCACCTGGAAGGAGCTGACGGACTCCGTCAACTTCATGGCCGGCAACCTCACCTCGCAGGTGCGGCAGATCGCCCAGGTGACGACGGCGGTGGCGCGGGGCGACCTGTCCCAGAAGATCGACGTCGACGCGCGCGGTGAGATCCTCGAACTGAAGAACACGATCAACACGATGGTTGATCAACTGTCGGCCTTCGCCGACCAGGTCACGAAGGTGGCCCGTGAGGTGGGTACGGAGGGCCGGCTCGGCGGGCAGGCGCAGGTGCCGGGCGTGGCCGGGGTGTGGCGGGACCTGACGGATTCCGTGAACGGCATGGCCGGCAACCTGACGGCGCAGGTCCGCAACATCGCGCAGGTGGCGACCGCGGTGGCCCGGGGTGACCTGTCCCAGAAGATCACCGTGGACGCGCGCGGTGAGATCCAGGAGCTGAAGAACACCCTGAACACGATGGTGGACCAGCTGTCGTCGTTCGCCCAGGAGGTCACGCGCGTGGCGCGCGAGGTGGGCACCGAGGGCATCCTGGGCGGTCAGGCGGAGGTGCAGGGGGTGGCGGGCACCTGGAAGGACCTCACCCAGTCCGTGAACTTCATGGCGAACAACCTGACCATCCAGGTGCGCAACATCGCCGAGGTCACGACGGCGGTCGCCAAGGGCGACCTGTCGAAGAAGATCACCGTTGACGCGAAGGGCGAGATCCTCGAGCTCGTCACGACGGTCAACACGATGGTGGACCAGCTGTCCAGTTTCGCCGAGCAGGTGACCCGGGTGGCCCGTGAGGTGGGCACGGAGGGCATCCTGGGTGGTCAGGCGCGCGTTCCGGGTGTCACGGGCATCTGGAAGGACCTCAGCGACAACGTGAACCTGATGGCCAACAACCTGACCATGCAGGTGCGGAACATCTCCCAGGTCTCGGCTGCGGTCGCCAACGGCGACCTGACGCGGCAGGTGACCATCGAGGCGAGCGGTGAGGTGGCGCAGCTCGCCGACACCATCAACCAGATGGTGAAGACGCTGAGTTCGTTCGCCGACCAGGTCACCAAGGTGGCCCGTGAGGTGGGTACGGACGGCATTCTGGGTGGTCAGGCGCACGTACCGGGTGTGGCGGGGACCTGGAAGGACCTCACCGAGTCGGTGAACCAGATGGCGTCCAACCTGACCGGGCAGGTGCGCAACATCGCGATGGTGACGACGGCCATCGCCAAGGGCGACCTGACCAAGAAGATCGACATCGACGCGCGCGGTGAGATCCTCGAACTGAAGACGACGATCAACACGATGGTCGACCAGCTGTCCAGCTTCGCCGAGGAGGTCACCCGGGTCGCCCGCGAGGTGGGCACCGAAGGGGAGCTGGGCGGTCAGGCTCGCGTGCGTGACGTGGACGGTACCTGGCGCGACCTCACCGAGTCCGTGAACGAGATGGCCGGGAACCTGACCCGGCAGGTGCGCGCCATCATGCGGGTGGCGACCGCGGTGACCCGTGGTGATCTGAACCTGAAGATCGACGTGGACGCCTCCGGCGAGATCCTGCAGTTGCAGGACTACATCAACAAGATGATCGCGAACCTGCGTGACACCACGATCGCCAACGAGGAGCAGGACTGGCTCAAGGGCAACCTGGCGCGTATCTCCGCGCTGATGCAGGGGCGCCGGGACCTGGCGGACGTGGCCGCGCTCATCATGAGCGAGTTGACGCCGGTGGTCTCCGCGCAGCACGGCGCGTTCTTCCTGGCGATGCCGCTGGTCGATGGCAAGGATCTGAGCGCGGAGAGCGAGGAGGCGTACGAGCTGCGGATGCTGGGTTCGTACGGTTACTCGATGGGCTCCATGCCGACGTCGTTCCGGCCGGGTGAGGCGCTGATCGGCACGGCCGCCCACGAGAAGCGCACGATCCTGGTGGAGAAGGCGCCGACCGGTTACCTGAAGATCTCCTCGGGGCTGGGCGAGGCTCCGCCGGCGCAGGTGATCGTGCTTCCGGTGCTGTTCGAGGGCAAGGTGCTCGGCGTGATCGAGCTGGCGTCGTTCACGCCGTTCACGCAGATCCAGAAGGACTTCCTGAACCAGATCGCCGAGATGATCGCGACCAGCGTCAACACCATCTCGGTGAACACCAAGACCGAGGTGCTGCTGAAGCAGTCGCAGGAGCTGACCGAGCAACTGCAGGAGCGGTCGGCGGAGTTGGAGAACCGGCAGAAGGCCCTGCAGGCGTCCAACGCCGAACTGGAGGAGAAGGCGGAGCTGCTGGCCCAGCAGAACCGGGACATCGAGGTGAAGAACACCGAGATCGAGGAGGCCCGGCAGGTCCTGGAGGAGCGTGCCGAGCAACTCGCGGTCTCCATGCGCTACAAGAGCGAGTTCCTCGCCAACATGTCGCACGAGCTGCGCACCCCGCTCAACTCGCTGCTGATCCTGGCCAAGCTGCTCGCCGACAACGCCGAGGGCAATCTGTCGCCGAAGCAGGTGGAGTTCGCCGAGACCATTCACGGCGCCGGTTCCGATCTGCTGCAGCTCATCAACGACATCCTCGACCTGTCGAAGGTGGAGGCGGGCAAGATGGACGTCTCGCCGACGCGCATCGCGCTCGTCCAGCTCGTGGACTACGTGGAGGCGACCTTCCGGCCGCTGACCGCGGAGAAGGGCCTGGACCTGTCGGTGCGGGTCTCGCCGGAGCTGCCCGCCACCTTGCACACCGACGAGCAGCGGCTCCTTCAGGTGCTGCGCAACCTGCTGTCCAACGCGGTGAAGTTCACCGACTCCGGTTCGGTGGAGCTGGTGATCCGGCCGGCGAGCGGCGAGGTGCCGGCGGGGATCCGGGAACAGCTTCTGGAGGCCGGTTCGCTCAGCGATCCGGACGCGCCGCTGATCGCGTTCTCGGTGACCGACACCGGCATCGGCATCGCGGCCAGCAAGATGCGTGTGATCTTCGAGGCGTTCAAGCAGGCCGACGGCACGACGAGCCGCAAGTACGGGGGCACGGGGCTGGGGCTGTCGATCTCGCGGGAGATCGCGCAGCTGCTCGGTGGTGAGATCCATGCGCAGAGCGAGCCGGGCCGTGGTTCGACGTTCACGCTGTACCTGCCGCTGCACCCGAGTGAGCTGCCGCCGCAGGGCTATCAGCAGTCCGTGCCCGCGCTGGAGGCCGGGGACCTGGTGGCTTCGCAGAACCGCAGCTCGGAGCTGTCGGGGGTGGAGATCGAGACGCCGGCCGAGGTGAAGTCGTACCAGGAGACCCAGAACGGTGCCGCGGCGCTCTTCCGGCGGCGGCGCCGGGGTGCTCCAGCGGTGCCCGAGACCTGGCCGGTGCTGGCCGAGCAGGAGGTGGCGGCCCCGCAGCCGCGCCGGGGGGTGCGGTTCGGCGGGGAGAAGGTGCTGATCGTCGACGACGACATCCGCAACGTCTTCGCGCTCACCAGCGTCCTGGAGCAGCACGGTCTGTCGGTGCTGTACGCCGAGAACGGCCGGGAGGGCATCGAGGTGCTGGAACAGCACGAGGATGTGGCGGTGGTGCTGATGGACATCATGATGCCGGAGATGGACGGCTATGCGACGACCAGCGCGATTCGTCGGATGCCGCAGTTCGCCGGGCTGCCGATCATCGCGCTCACCGCGAAGGCGATGAAGGGCGACCGGGAGAAGGCGATCGAGTCGGGTGCCTCCGACTACGTCACCAAGCCGGTCGATCCTGATCACCTTCTGGCGGTGATGGAGCAGTGGATGCGCGGGGAGTGACCGAAACGATCAGGTGTGATGTGAACGCTGTGGGAACCTTCCGTGAGCGCGGGAAGTCGCTGACTCACGGTGGCCGAACCCGTGTAGAAGTGCGGGATTGGGGGAACCTTCTGGTCTCCGGCTGCGTTTCTGCTACGTGCACAGTGACATCGCGGTGACAGGGTGTGGCGACAGGCGGGGTGCGGCTACCATGACCGGCACAAGGACGGGCGGCGAAACGGAGTCGTCCCCTGGGGCGGCGCCCGGTGCACATCCGGGGCGAGGAGGGCGGGCCATGGTGCAGAAGGCCAAGATCCTCCTGGTCGATGACCGGCCGGAGAATCTGCTGGCGCTGGAGGCCATCCTCTCTGCGCTCGATCAGACACTGGTGCGGGCATCGTCCGGGGAGGAAGCACTCAAGGCACTGCTCACGGACGACTTCGCGGTCATTCTGCTGGACGTCCAGATGCCGGGCATGGACGGTTTCGAGACCGCGGCGCACATCAAGCGGCGGGAGCGGACCCGGGACATCCCGATCATCTTCCTCACCGCCATCAACCACGGCCCCCACCACACCTTCCGGGGCTATGCGGCGGGCGCGGTCGACTACATCTCCAAGCCCTTCGACCCGTGGGTGCTGCGCGCCAAGGTCTCGGTGTTCGTCGAGCTGTACATGAAGAACTGCCAGCTCCGCGAGCAGGCGGCGCTGCTGCGGCTGCAGTTGGAGGGCGGTGGCAAGGGCGGCGCGGTGGCCGGCAAGGAGTCCGCGGGGCTGCTCGCCGAGCTGTCGGCGCGGCTCGCCGCCGTCGAGGAGCAGGCCGAGGCACTGTCCAAGCAGCTGGACGACGAGTCCGCGGACGCGGCCGCGGTGGCCACGGCGGCCCATCTGGAGCGCAAACTCACCGGCCTGCGGCGGGCGCTCGACGCCCTCGAACCGGGTACGGGCGGCGGTACCGCACCGCTCCCGTCGCAGAACTGACCGCGGCGGCGGACACCGTTGCCCATGAGCGTGCGTCAGTTCCGTGCCCCGGCAAGGGCGACACGAACGGGTGAAGCAGTGGGCACACGTGTCCCCCGTCGCATCCCCCGGTAACCTCACACCCATGGCCTCACGTCCCTCGGCAGCCAAGAAGCAGCCCGCGAAGAAGGCCGCTCCCTCGAAGGCTCCGGTGAAGAGGGCCGCCGCGAAGAAGGCCCCGGCCAAGAAGGCGCCAGCCAAGAGGACCGCGGCGAAGAAGTCCGCCCCACCGCCCAGGCCGGCGCCCAGCCCCACCGAGGGCGTCGTCCGCCTGGTGCGCGCCCTCTGGCTCGGCCTCGCGCACGCCGTCGGCGCCGTGTTCCGCGGCATAGGACAGGGAGCCAGGAACCTGGACCCGGCCCACCGCAAGGACGGTGTCGCCCTGCTGCTGCTCGCCCTCGCCCTGATCGTCGCCGCCGGCACCTGGGCCGACCTGCACGGCCCGGTCGGCGACCTGGTCGAGATCCTCGTCACCGGCGCCTTCGGGCGTCTCGACCTGTTGGTGCCGATACTGCTCGCGGTGATCGCCGTACGGTTCATGCGCCACCCCGAGCAGCCGGAGGCCAACGGCCGGATCGTGATCGGGCTGTCCGCGCTGGTCATCGGCGTGCTCGGGCAGGTCCACATCGCCTGCGGCGCGCCCGCCCGCAGCGACGGCATGCAGGGCATAAGGGACGCCGGCGGCCTCATCGGCTGGGCGGCGGCGACCCCGCTGACGTACACCATGACCGAGGTCCTCGCCGTACCCCTGCTGGTGCTGCTCACGGTCTTCGGGCTGCTGGTCGTCACGGCGACCCCGGTGAACGCGATCCCGCAGCGGCTGCGTGCGCTGGGCGTGCGCCTCGGTCTGCTGCACGACCCCGAACCGGACGACTACCCCGAGTACACCGAGGACGACGAGCGCTACGACGACCAGTGGCGCGAGGTGTTGCCCGCGCGCCCCCGCAAGCGCACCGGCGCCCCGGCGGAGTACGACCCCGAGGCCGCCGAGCAGGAGGCGCTCAGCAGGCGCCGGGGCCGCCCGAGGCGCTCCGCGGTGCCGCAGCCCGAGATGGGCCGCCGGCTGGACGCGGTGGACGTCGCGGCGGCGGCCGCCGCCGCGCTGGACGGCGCGGTCCTGCACGGCATGCCGCCCTCGCCGCTCGTCGCCGACCTCACCCAGGGCGTCGGCGTGGGCGACCGCGAGGAGACCACGCCCACGCCCACGCCCGGACCTGTGCCGGTCCCGAACCCGGTCCCGGCGGCGCGGCCCAAGCAGGAGAAGCTCCAGGGCGAACCGGTCGTCGCGGACCTGACGAAACCGGCCCCCGCGGAACCCCGCGACCTGCCCCCGCGCGCCGAGCAGCTCCAGCTCTCCGGCGACATCACCTACTCGCTGCCCTCGCTGGACCTGCTCACCCGCGGCGGCCCCGGCAAGGCCCGCAGCGCGGCCAACGACGCCGTCGTCGCCTCCCTCACCACCGTCTTCTCGGAGTTCAAGGTCGACGCGCGCGTCACCGGCTTCACCCGTGGACCGACGGTCACCCGGTACGAGGTGGAACTCGGTCCCGCCGTGAAGGTCGAGCGGATCACGGCGCTCACCAAGAACATCGCGTACGCCGTCGCCAGCCCGGACGTGCGGATCATCAGCCCGATCCCCGGCAAGTCCGCGGTCGGCATCGAGATCCCCAACACCGACCGGGAGATGGTCAACCTCGGTGACGTGCTGCGGCTCGCCGAGTCCGCCGAGGACGACGACCCGATGCTGGTCGCCTTTGGCAAGGACGTCGAGGGCGGGTACGTCATGCACTCGCTGGCGAAGATGCCGCACATGCTGGTCGCGGGCGCCACCGGCTCCGGCAAGTCGTCCTGCATCAACTGCCTGATCACCTCGGTCATGATGCGGGCCACCCCGGAGGACGTGCGGATGGTCCTCGTCGACCCCAAGCGCGTCGAGCTGACCGCCTACGAGGGCATCCCGCACCTCATCACGCCGATCATCACCAACCCCAAGCGGGCCGCGGAGGCGCTCCAGTGGGTCGTGCGCGAGATGGACCTGCGCTACGACGACCTGGCCGCGTTCGGGTTCCGGCACATCGACGACTTCAACAAGGCGATCCGCGAGGGCAAGGTGAAGCTGCCCGAGGGCAGCGAGCGGGAGCTCAGTCCGTACCCGTACCTGCTGGTGATCGTCGACGAGCTCGCCGACCTGATGATGGTCGCCCCGCGTGACGTCGAGGACGCCATCGTGCGTATCACGCAGCTCGCGCGGGCCGCCGGCATCCACCTGGTGCTCGCCACCCAGCGCCCGTCGGTCGACGTCGTCACCGGTCTGATCAAGGCGAACGTGCCCTCCCGGCTCGCCTTCGCCACCTCCTCGCTCGCCGACAGCCGGGTCATCCTCGACCAGCCCGGCGCGGAGAAGCTGATCGGCAAGGGCGACGGTCTCTTCCTTCCGATGGGGGCGAACAAGCCGACCCGTATGCAGGGCGCGTTCGTCACCGAGGAGGAGGTCGCGGCGATCGTCCAGCACTGCAAGGACCAGATGGCGCCCGTCTTCCGGGACGACGTCACCGTGGGCACCAAGCAGAAGAAGGAGATCGACGAGGACATCGGCGACGACCTCGACCTGCTGTGCCAGGCGGCCGAGCTGGTCGTCTCCACGCAGTTCGGCTCGACGTCCATGCTCCAGCGCAAGCTGCGCGTCGGTTTCGCCAAGGCCGGCCGGCTCATGGACCTCATGGAGTCGCGCGGGGTCGTCGGGCCCAGCGAGGGGTCCAAGGCACGTGACGTTCTTGTGAAACCCGATGAGCTGGACGGAGTGCTCGCCGTGATCCGTGGGGAGTCTGAGGGGTAGGTCTGTCCCAGGGGCGCGGGCGCCTGTAGGCCGGGTGGAGGCATGTCGTGATCCACCCGTTAGAGATCGTCGGGCAACCGTTTCCCTTTGACGTACGTCAAGTTGAGCGAGAGGAAAGGTGTGTACTCCATCTTGGGGCGCACACCTGACCTGTCATCGGGGTGTCCGGCCATACCGATGGCGTAGAAAGTCGTATCGTCCGGTTGCCTCACCCTTTCGTACCCCCCCTAGACTGAACCTCCAGCACAGGCGGCTAAACGCTCGAAAGGCGCCCCCGTGTCCATCGGCAGCAACTCCCCTGAAGACGAGCGTCCGTTCCAAGACGTGTCCGAGGAAAACCGCCCCTCCGTAGGCCGAGCCCTCAAGCAGGCCCGCATCGCCGCCGGGCTGACCGTCGACGACATCAGCGGGAGGACCCGGGTCCGGATCGCCATCGTGCACGCCATCGAGGCCGACGACTTCGCCCCCTGCGGCGGCGACGTCTACGCCCGAGGCCACATCCGGACCCTGGCCAGGGCCGTCGGTCTCGACCCCGAGCCGCTGCTCGCGCAGTTCGCGGCCGAGCACGGTGGTGGGCGGCCCGCGCCGACGCCCGCCGCACCGCTGTTCGAGGCGGAACGCATCCGGCCCGAGCGGCGCGGACCCAACTGGACGGCGGCCATGGTCGCCGCGATCGTCGTCGTGATCGGTTTCGTCGGCTTCACCGCCTTCAAGGGTGGTGGCGACGACACCAAGCAGTCGGTCGCCGAGGGCGCCACCCCGTCGACCAGCAAGCCGGCCTCGCCCACCCCCAAGGAGAGCAAGCCCGGCAAGGCCCCCGAGCCCTCCGACAGCGCGATCGCCGCCGCGCCCCAGGACAAGGTCACCGTCCAGGTCAGCGCGGCCAACGGACGCAGCTGGATCTCGGCCAAGGACCACAACGGCCGGATGCTCTTCGACGGGCTCCTGAAGAAAGGCGACTCCAAGACCTTCCAGGACAGCTCCAAGATCAACCTGATCCTCGGCGACGCCGGAGCCATCCAGCTCTACGTCAACGGCAAGAAGATCGAGGACCAGTTCCAGCCGGGTGCCGTGGAGCGCCTGACGTACACCAAGGGCGACCCGGAAGTCGGATAAGCGTTCGGATCGAGCACGTACCCGAGGGGTTGGCCATGATCGGCCAGCCCCTTCGACGTGGGCTGTCGGTGAGACAAAGTAGTCTTGAGCCCATGCCTGAACGCCGTACCGTCGCACTTGTCACTCTCGGCTGCGCCCGTAACGAGGTGGACTCGGAGGAGCTCGCAGGCCGTTTGGAGGCGGACGGCTGGCACCTCGTCGAGGACGCGTCGGACGCCGACGTCGCCGTCGTCAACACCTGTGGCTTCGTCGAGGCCGCCAAGAAGGACTCCGTGGACGCCCTCCTGGAGGCCAATGACCTCAAGGGCCACGGCAGAACCCAGGCCGTCGTGGCGGTGGGCTGCATGGCCGAGCGGTACGGCAAGGAACTCGCCGAGGCGCTGCCCGAGGCCGACGGCGTGCTCGGCTTCGACGACTACGCCGACATCTCCGACCGGCTGCAGACGATCCTCAGCGGTGGCATCCACGCCGCCCACACCCCGCGCGACCGACGCAAGCTGCTGCCCATCAGCCCGGCCGAGCGACAGGACTCGGCCACCTCGGTGGCACTGCCGGGCCACGCGCCGGCCGACCTCCCGGAGGGCCTCGCGCCCGCCTCCGGGCCGCGTGCGCCCCTGCGCCGCCGCCTGGACGGCTCCCCGGTCGCCTCGGTGAAGCTCGCCTCCGGCTGCGACCGGCGCTGCACCTTCTGCGCCATCCCGTCCTTCCGCGGCTCCTTCATCTCGCGCCGCCCGAGCGACGTGCTCAACGAGACCCGCTGGCTGGCCGAGCAGGGCGTCAAGGAGATCATGCTGGTCTCCGAGAACAACACCTCCTACGGCAAGGACCTCGGCGACATCCGCCTCCTGGAGTCCCTGCTGCCCGAGCTGGCCGAGGTCGACGGCATCGAGCGGGTGCGCGTCAGCTACCTCCAGCCCGCCGAGATGCGCCCCGGCCTGATCGACGTGCTGACCTCCACCCCGAAGGTCGCCCCCTACTTCGACCTGTCCTTCCAGCACTCAGCCCCTGGCGTGCTGCGGGCCATGCGGCGCTTCGGCGACACCGACCGCTTCCTGGAGCTGCTCGACACCATCCGCGGCAAGGCCCCGCAGGCCGGTGTCCGCTCCAACTTCATCGTCGGCTTCCCCGGTGAGTCCGAGTCCGACCTGGCCGAGCTGGAGCGCTTCCTGAACGGCGCCAGGCTGGACGCCATCGGGGTCTTCGGCTACTCCGACGAGGAGGGCACCGAGGCGGCCACGTACGAGAACAAGCTCGACGAGGACGTCGTCGCCGAGCGCCTCGCGCACATCTCCCAGCTCGCCGAGGAGCTCGTCTCGCAGCGCTCCGAGGAGCGCGTCGGCGAGACCCTGCACGTCCTCGTGGAGTCCGTGGACGAAGAGGACGGCGTGTACGGCCGGGCGGCCCACCAGGCGCCCGAGACCGACGGACAGGTACTGCTCACGAGCGGCGAGGGACTGCGTCCCGGTCGTATGGTCGAGGCCAAGGTGGTCGGCACGGAAGGTGTCGACCTGGTGGCCGAGCCGCTGCGGGGCTCGACCGCGTGGAGCGAGGAGGACGGCAGATGACCGGAGTCCCGGCGTCCGCCGCGGGCGGCCCCTCCGGCGCGCCCGGCGCCGCGGGCTCCGCCGCCACCTCCGGTCCCACCCCCGCCCAGGGCAGCGTCCAGGACAGCGCGCAGGGCGGCGCGCAGGGCGGCTCGCCGTACGAGGAGAAGCCGCCGCGCGGCGGGAAGATCGCGGCCGCCGCCGTCAACCAGGCCAGCGTGTGGAACGTCGCCAACCTGCTGACCATGCTCCGGCTGGTCCTGGTGCCCGGCTTCGTCGCGCTGATGCTCGCCGACGGCGGATACGACCCGGCATGGCGCTCATTCGCCTGGGCGGCCTTCGCCATCGCCATGATCACCGACCTGTTCGACGGCCATCTGGCCCGTACCTACAACCTGGTCACCGACTTCGGCAAGATCGCCGACCCCATCGCCGACAAGGCGATCATGGGAGCGGCACTGGTCTGCCTGTCCGCGCTGGGCGACCTGCCCTGGTGGGTGACGATCGTGATCCTGGCCCGGGAACTCGGCATCACGCTCATGCGCTTCGTCGTCATCCGCTACGGCGTGATCCCTGCCAGCCGCGGCGGCAAGCTCAAGACCCTCACCCAGGGCGTGGCCGTCGGCATGTACGTGCTGGCACTGACGGGATGGCTGGCGACCCTGAGGTTCTGGGTGATGGCGGTGGCCGTCGTCCTGACGGTCGTCACGGGCCTCGACTATGTGAGACAAGCCATTGTGCTGCGGCGGCAGGGGATCGCCGAGCGGACAACGGCCTCGGAGGAGACGGAAGCGTGAATTCCACGGCCGCCGAACTGGTGCGACTACTGACGGTGAGAGGCCAGAGCCTGGCCGTGGCCGAGTCGCTGACCGGTGGGCTGGTCGCGGCCGAGATCACCACGGTCCCGGGGGCCTCCAAGGTGTTCCGCGGTTCCGTCACCGCCTACGCCACCGAACTGAAGCACGAGTTGCTCGGTGTCGACGCCACCCTGCTGGCCCAGCGGGGAGCGGTGGATCCGCAGGTCGCGGCCCAGATGGCCGCCGGGGTACGCAAGGTGCTCGGCGCCGACTGGGGCCTGGCGACCACCGGCGTCGCCGGACCCGAACCGCAGGACGGCCGCCCCGTGGGCACCGTGTTCGTGGCGGTCGACGGCCCCTTCGCGGCGGGTTCCGGTTCTGCCGGCGGCGGAAAAGTGGCGGCCCTGCGGTTGAACGGCGACCGTGCGGAAATTCGTAGAGAGAGTGTACGGAGCGTACTCGCGCTGCTCCTGAAGGAGCTTGCGAACGAACAGACCGGGAATGAGCGGACACAGGATACGGAACAGAACGGGGGGTTTTGATGTTTGCAGCCCTGAGTGAACACGACATCGCTCCCCGCACGGCCGCGGCGCAAGGCGGTACGGTGGGGCGTGAAGGATGCGGTTACACGGTCCGAGGAGGGAGCCACCGATGATTCTGCTCCGTCGCCTGCTGGGTGACGTGCTGCGTCGGCAGCGCCAGCGCCAGGGCCGTACTCTGCGCGAAGTCTCCTCGTCCGCCCGAGTCTCGCTCGGCTATCTCTCCGAGGTGGAGCGGGGGCAGAAGGAGGCTTCCTCCGAGCTGCTCTCCGCCATCTGCGACGCGCTGGACGTACGGATGTCCGAACTCATGCGGGAAGTGAGCGACGAGCTCGCCCTCGCCGAGCTGGCCCAGTCCGCCCAGGCCACCGAGTCCGTGCCGACGCCGGTTCGCCCGATGCTGGGCACCGTCTCGGTGACCGGTGTGCCACCGGAACGGGTGACCATCAAGGCACCCGCCGAAGCGGTGGACGTGGTCGCGGCGTAACGCCCGCGCCGGTCTTGACCGACGTGGCGCCGACCCGGCGCCGAAGAAGTGCGCGAAGCCCCGGCCCCGCCTCCCCAGGAGCACCTGGGAGGGCGCAGCCGGGGCCTTCGTGCACCCCGGCGCCGAGGTGCGTCCGTTTGCCGGTACCCGGCGCTGCGGTCATCGTGGAGGAACATGACAGGGGGCCGACCACCGGAGAGTACGCATGTACGTCGTGAAGAGCCCGCTGTCCGACGCGGACCTGAAGACCGTGGCCGAGGCGCTGCAGGGCGCCCTCGTCGACCTGGTGGACCTGGCCCTGGTCGCCAAACAGGTCCACTGGAACGTGGTCGGCCCCCGCTTCCGTTCCGTCCACCTCCAGCTCGACGAGGTGGTGGACTCGGCCCGTACGCACTCCGACACGGTCGCGGAACGGGCGTCCGCGCTGGGCGTCTCACCGGACGGGCGTGCGGCCACCGTGGCCGCGGGCAGCGGCGTCTCGGCGGCCCCCGCGGGCTGGGTCAAGGACTCGGACGCGGTGGCGGCCCTGGCGGACGGGCTGGGCGCGGTGATCGCCCGGATGCGGGAGCGGATCACAGCGACCGCGGAGCCGGACCCGGTGTCCCAGGACATCTTCATCGCCGTCACGGCGGACCTGGAGAAGCATCACTGGATGTTCCAGGCGGAGAACGCTTAGCAGAGGCCGACGTCGGCCGACGGCCGTTGCATCGGTGAGCCCTCGGTGCGCCTCCCCGGTGGGCCGGGCGGCGTTCTAGCGTCCGGCTGGAGGTGGCGGCCAAGATGGGGCGGATGATGCGCTGGGGGGTTGCCCTGGGGTTCACGGCGCTGTGGTGGTGGGCCGTGCTGCGGATCGCGTTCACCGACGGCGCCGGGGTGCTGGAGGCGACCGTGGCCGCCGGTGGCTGGGGGCTGAGTCTGCTGCCGGTGAACTGCGTGCCGCGGTCCCGGGCCGCGGGCGCCCTCGGCCCGGGCAGGTGGCGGGCCGCCTGGCAGGGCCGGCGCCCTACCAGGGCATCGCCACCCCTCCGTTCGGGCGCAGGATCTGGCCCGTCATGAACGACGAGGCGTCGCAGGCCAGATAGAGCACGGCGTGCGCGATGTCCGCCGCCTCACCGACCCGGCCCAGCGGCGACATCCGGGCCATCGCCGCCTCCGTGCGCCGCTGCTCCGTACTGTCGTCGCGGTCGGTCATGGGCGTCCGGATCCAGCCCGGGGCGACCGCGTTGACCCGGATGCCGTGCCCGCCGACCTCGTTCGCGAGCGTCTTGGTCAGCTGCACCACGGCCGCCTTGGCGGCGCCGTAGCAGAGCAGGCCGGGGCCGCCGGTGTCGATCGCGCCGGACGCCATGGTGACGATGCTGCCCCCGGTCCGCCGCTCCAGCATCAGCCGCGCCGCCTCCTGGCAGCTGTGCAGGACGCCCTTGAAATTGACGGCCAGCACCCGGTCGAGGTCCTCGTCGCGGGTCTCCAGGACGGAACTGCGGTGCATGATCCCGGCGACCGCCGCCATGATGTCCAGCCGCTCGCAGGACCGTACGGCCCGTGCGAGCCGCGCCCGGTCGGTCACGTCGAGGGTGTGGATGTGGGCGGTGCCACCGGCGTCCTTGATCAGTGCGGCGGTCCCGTGCAGTCCGTCCGTGTCGAGGTCTCCACAGTGCACGGTCGCGCCCGCCTCGGCGAGCAGCACGGCCGAGGCCCGGCCGATACCGCTGGCGGCGCCGGTGACGAATGCGGTGCGTCCGGTGAGGTCGTACGCATTGACTGGCATGAAGGGACGGTACGAGCGTTTCTGACGGGTCGTCAATTGGTGGTGCGTGTTCTGCGGGACGGGGGCGAGCCCGGGGCCGGGGCCGGGCCGGTCTGGCACGCCGGGCACCAGTAGGTGGGGCGGTCGCGGGAGCCGTCGCCCTGGTCGGCCAGGCGGATCGGGGTGCGGCAGCGCAGGCAGGGGCGGGCCGCGCGGCCGTACACGAACAGGTCCTGGTGGCGCAGGCCCGTGGTCCGGCGGACCGGGCGGTTTCGGTTGGCCTCCAGGAGCCGCTGCGCGAGGCGGGGGAGGTGCGCGGCGCGGTCGGCGGAGAGCGCGCCCACCGGCAGCCAGGGGGTGGCGCCGATCAGGAAGCAGAGCTCGCTCTTGTAGACGTTGCCGATGCCGGCGAGGTTGCGCTGGTCGAGCAGGGCCTCGCCGAGCGGGCGGCCGGGGTCGGTGAGCAGGTTGGCGAGGGCGCGCTCGGGGTCCCAGTCCGGGCCCAGCAGGTCGGGGCCGAGGTGGCCCACCGCGGCGTCCTCCTCGCCGGTGCGCAGGAGCTCCAGGACCTGGAGGCGGTAGCCGACGGCCGTGCGGTCGGCGGTGCTCAGGACCACCCGGATCTGGTGGGCGGGGCCACCCTTCCAGGGCTCCCCGGCGCCGAACACCTTCCAGGCGCCTTCCATCCGCAGATGCGTGTGCAGGGTCAGGCCGCCCTCGAAACGGGTCAGCAGGTGCTTGCCACGGGGCACGGTGCCGAGGACGGTACGCCCGCCGAGGTCGACCGTGGCGTATCTGGGCACCCGGAAGTCGCTGCGGGCCAGCACCTTGCCGGCGAGCGCGTCGTGCAGGCGCCGTGCGGCCTGCCAGACCGTGTCACCCTCGGGCATGGGTCAAGAGTGGCACGCGGGTGCCGGGCCGGGTCGCAAAGGGCACGAGGGGCGCACGGTGAGCACGGCGGACGTGCATGGCGTTCACGCCCGTAGCCGAAGGCCGCGCGGGGTGGCGATGAAACCCGCCCCCTCCAGCAGGGTGCCCAGCGGCGAGGTCAGGGCCGCGGCGCCGTTGACCCGCTCCACCGTCACCGTGCCGAGGCTGCCCGCGCGGGCGGCCGCAGCGAGCGCCTCCGCCGCCGTCCGCAGGCGCGGGTCGTCGGGTGCGGCCGTGTCCGGGGCGGAGGGCCAGGCCAGCAGCGTCTTGCCGCCGCGCTCCATGTACAGCGTCAGCTCGCCCTCGACCAGGACGACCAGCGAGCCTGCCTTGCGGCCCGGCTTGTGCCCGGCGCCGGTGGGTGGCTCGGGCCACGGGAGCGCGGCGCCGTAGGCGTTGGCGGGGTCGGCCGCGGCGAGGACCGCGGCTCTGGGGTCGGGCCCCGCCGGGGTGCGGGTGTGGTGGTTGCCGTAGGTGTGGGGGGTGGCCGGGCTGCCGCCCCGGGGGCCGCCGTAGCCGGGGGCGGCGAAGGGGTCGGCGAAGGGGTCGGCGGGGGATTCGGCGAAGGGGCCGCCGGGGGCGAAGTCCTTGGGGGAGAGGTAGTCGCCGGGGGTGGTGGGCGGCTCGGGGGGCCAGGTGAAGTCGTCGCCGACAACCGCGGGGCCGGTTCCGTCGAAGGGGCCGAGGGGGGTGACGGGGGTCCCGGCGCCGAAGGCGGCCGAAGGGATGCGGCCGCCGTTTTTGAAGCCGGTGTCGGCACCCGGACCGGTGCCGTTCCGCAGGCCGGTGCCGGGCGTACCCTCGCCGCGTTCACGGGCGTTGGACACGGCGCGCAGCCGGTCGACCGCGCCGTCCATCGCGAACTGGGCCGCGCCCAGCCCCTCGACCACGTAGCCCCGG
Organism: Streptomyces sp. NPDC020958; assembly: GCF_055562175.1. NCBI lineage: Bacteria > Bacillati > Actinomycetota > Actinomycetes > Kitasatosporales > Streptomycetaceae > Streptomyces > Streptomyces sp. NPDC020958. The sequence continues at coordinate 21,598 of NZ_JBVHFU010000003.1, forward strand.
CGGGCCTGCCCGCTCTCCTCGAACGCCGACAGGATCCGGTACACCGCCGAGAAGCCGCCCTCGACACCTTCCGCCGCCACCGCGCCCCGGGTCACCACACCGTGCCGGTCCAGCAGGGTGCGGGCCAGGGCGTGGGCGCGCACGGTGGTGTCCGGCTCGGGCTCGGGCAGCAGGGACCAGCGGCCGGCGACGGTCGGCGGGCCGGTACGGGAGGCCGTGCGGGCGGCGGCCGTCAGGGAGCCGTAGCGGCCGCGCGGGACGGTGCGTTTGGCACGGTGGGCCGTGGACCCGGCGGTGCGGCCGGAGCCCAGCAGGGAGCGCAGCGGGGCCAGGGTGTCGTTGGTGAGCCGCCCCGACCACGCCAGGTCCCAGAGCACGTCGGCCAGTTGAGGATCGGTGGCGTCGGGATGGGTGGTGGCACGGACCTGGTCGGCGATCTGACGGAAGAACAGGCCGTAGCCGCCGGACAGGGCGTCCAGCACGGACTGGTGCAGGGCCGTCAGCTCCAGGGGGTGGGGTGGCGGAAGGAGCAGGGGCGCCGCGTCCGCCAGGTACAGGGAGACCCAGCCGTCCTTGCCGGGCAGGGCGCCGGCGCCGGCCCACACGATCTCGCCGGCCGCGGTCAGTTCGTCCAGCATGGACGGCGTGTAGTTGACCACGCGGGACGGCAGGACCAGCTTCTCCAGTGCCGACGCCGGGACGGACGCGCCCTGCAACTGCTCGACCGCGCGGACCAGTCCGTCGACGCCCCGCAGCCCGTGCCCCTTGCCGATGTGCTGCCACTGCGGCAGGAACTGGGCGAGCGCGGCCGGTGCCACCGGCTCCAACTCGTGCCGCAGCGCGGCCAGGGAACGGCGGCGCAGCCTGCGCAGCACGGCCGCGTCGCACCACTCCTGACCGATGCCCGCCGGATGGAACTCGCCCTGCACCACCCGGCCGCCCGCGGCGAGCCGCTGCAGCGCGCCTTCGGTGACCGCCACCCCGAGCCCGAAGCGGTCGGCAGCGGTCGCCGACGTGAACGGGCCGTGGGTGCGCGCGTACCGGGCGAGGAGGTCGCCGAGCGGATCCTTCACCGGCTCGGTGAACGCCTCGGGGACGCCGACCGGCAGGGCCGTGCCGAGGGCGTCGCGCAGCCGCCCCGCGTCCTCGATCGCCGCCCAGTGGTCGGTGCCGCCGATCCGCACCTTGATGGCCCGACGGGCGTCGGAGAGGTCCCGGGCCCACTGCGGTTCGGCGCCCCGCTCCGCCAACTCGGCCTCCGTCAGCGGTCCCAGCAGCCGCAGTACGTCGGCGACTCCCTCCAGGTCCTTGATCCGGCGGTCCTCGCTGAGCCACTGGAGTTCGCTCTCCAGTTCCGTGAGGACCTCGGCGTCGAGCAGTTCGCGCAGCTCCGCCTGGCCCAGCAGCTCGGCCAGCAGCCGCGAGTCCAGGGAGAGGGCGGCCGCGCGGCGCTCGGCGAGCGGCGAGTCGCCCTCGTACAGGAACTGGGCGACGTACCCGAACAGCAGGGAGCGGGCGAAGGGGGAGGGCTCGGGGGTGGTGACCTCGACCAGGCGGACCTTGCGGGACTCCAGGTCGCCCATCAGCTCGACCAGTCCGGGCACGTCGAAGACGTCCTGGAGGCACTCGCGGACCGCCTCCAGGACGATCGGGAACGAACCGAACTCGCCGGCCACCTGGAGGAGCTGGGCGGCACGCTGGCGCTGCTGCCACAGCGGGGTGCGCCTGCCGGGGTTGCGGCGCGGGAGCAGCAGCGCGCGGGCGGCGCACTCGCGGAAGCGGGAGGCGAACAGGGCGGAGCCGCCGACCTGGTCGGTGACGATCTGGTCGACCTCGCCCTTGTCGAAGGCGACGTCCGCCGCGCCGACCGGGGCCTGCTCGGCGTCGTACTCGCTGCCGGCCCGCACCGGCGCCTGGTCCAGCAGGTCCAGGCCCATGAGGTCGGCGTCGGGCAGCCGCAGCACGATCCCGTCGTCCGCGTGCATGACCTGCGCGTCCATGCCGTACCGCTCGGACAGGCGGGCGCCGAGGGCAAGCGCCCAGGGTGCGTGCACCTGGGCTCCGAAGGGGGAGTGGACGACCACGCGCCAGTCGCCCAGTTCGTCGCGGAAGCGCTCCACGACAATCGTGCGGTCGTCGGGGACATGGCCGCAGGCCTCGCGCTGTTCGTCCAGGTACGACAGCACGTTGTCCGCCGCCCAGGCGTCGAGGCCCGCCGCCAGCAGGCGCAGCCGGGCGTCCTCCTTGGAGAGCGAACCCACCTCGCGCAGGAACGCGCCGACCGCGCGGCCCAGTTCGAGCGGGCGGCCCAGCTGGTCGCCCTTCCAGAAGGGCAGCCGGCCGGGGACGCCGGGCGCGGGGGAGACCAGGACCCGGTCGCGGGTGATGTCCTCGATCCGCCAGGAACTGGTGCCGAGGGTGAAGACGTCGCCGACCCGGGACTCGTAGACCATCTCCTCGTCCAGCTCGCCGACCCGGCCGCCGCCCTTCTTGGGGTCGGCGCCGGCGAGGAACACACCGAAGAGACCGCGGTCGGGGATGGTGCCGCCGGAGGTGACGGCGAGCCGCTGGGCGCCCGGGCGGCCGGTGACCGTACCGGTGACCCGGTCCCAGACCACCCGCGGGCGCAGCTCCGCGAACGCGTCCGACGGATAGCGGCCCGCGAGCATGTCCAGGACCGCCGTGAACGCCGACTCCGGCAGGGAGGCGAAGGGGGCCGCGCGGCGGACCGTGGTCAGCAGATCGTCCACCTGCCAGGTGTCCAGGGCGGTCATCGCGACCAGCTGCTGGGCCAGCACGTCGAGCGGGTTGGCGGGGACCCGCAGGGACTCGATGGAGCCGGTGCGCATCCGCTCGGTGACCACGGCCGCCTGTACCAGGTCGCCGCGGTACTTGGGGAAGACCACCCCGGTGGAGACCGCGCCGACCTGGTGTCCCGCGCGGCCGACGCGCTGCAGTCCGGAGGCGACCGACGGCGGGGACTCGACCTGGACGACGAGGTCCACCGCGCCCATGTCGATGCCCAGCTCGAGGCTGGAGGTGGCCACCACCGCGGGCAGCCGGCCGGCCTTGAGGTCCTCCTCGACCAGCGCGCGCTGCTCCTTGGAGACCGAACCGTGGTGCGCGCGGGCGATGACCGGCGGGGCGCCCTGGGCCGCGCCCGAGCCGCCCATCAGCTCCGCCGGGGAATGGTGTTCGTCCAGGGGCTCGCCGGTCACCCGCTCGTAGGCGATCTCGTTGAGCCGGTTGCACAGGCGCTCCGCCAGCCGGCGGGAGTTGGCGAACACGATCGTGGAGCGGTGGGCCTGCACCAGGTCGGCGATCCGCTCCTCCACGTGCGGCCAGATCGACGGCTTCTCCGCTCCTTCGGCGCCGTCTCGGGCCGGGGAGCCGCCCAGCTCGCCCATGTCCTGGACCGGCACGACCACGGAGAGGTCGAACTCCTTGCCGGACTCGGGCTGGACGATCTCCACCTTGCGGCGCGGCGACAGATAGCGGGCCACCTCGTCGACCGGACGGACGGTCGCGGACAGACCGATGCGGCGGGCGGGCCTCGGCAGCAGTTCGTCCAGCCGCTCCAGGGAGAGCGCGAGATGAGCCCCGCGCTTGGTGCCGGCGACCGCGTGCACCTCGTCCAGGATCACCGTCTCGATGCCCGTCAGCGCGTCGCGCGTGGCCGACGTCAGCATCAGGAACAGGGACTCCGGAGTGGTGATCAGGATGTCCGGCGGTCGGGTGGACAGGGCGCGGCGCTCGGCGGCCGGGGTGTCGCCGGAGCGGATGCCGACCTTCACCTCCGGCTCGGGCAGGCCGAGGCGGACGGACTCCTGGCGGATCCCGGTCAGCGGACTGCGCAGGTTCCGCTCGACGTCGACGGCGAGGGCTTTCAGCGGCGACACGTACAGCACCCGGCAGCGCTTCTTCGGGTCGGCCGGCGGCGGGGTGGAGGCCAGCTGGTCCAGGGCGGCGAGGAAGGCGGCCAGCGTCTTGCCCGAGCCGGTCGGGGCGACCACCAGCACGTCCGAGCCCGCGCCGATGGCCTGCCACGCGCCCGCCTGGGCCGCGGTGGGCGCGGAAAACGCCCCCGTGAACCAGCCGCGGGTCGCGGGGGAGAAGCCGTCGAGGGCTCGGTGAGCGGATTTCGCCATGGGTCCATCCTGCACCCGACCACCGACAATCGAGCTGACCTGCGCAAACGCGAGTGACAGGGGCCGGTGCCGCCCGGCGGCAGGGGGAGGCTGGGTGCGGGTGCGGGTGCGGGTGCGGGTGCGGGTGCGGGTGCGGGTGCGGCACGGTCGGGCTGGTCGTGGGCGGGGTGGTGCGGCTGACAATGGTCATATGAGCGGATCGGGCGAGCGGGCGCGGCACTGGCGGTACGAGGCACTGCCCGACGTCGACCTGCTGTGCGCCCGGTACATCCGGAAGACCTTCGTCCGGCACACCCACGAGCACTTCGTGATCGCCGGGATCGCAGCCGGGGTCGAGGTCTTCCGGCACCGGGGCACGGACGTGACCGTCGGAACCGGGGCGCTCGCGCTCGTCAACCCCGACACCGCGCACACCGGCCGGGCCGGAGTGCCCGAGGGCTGGCGGTACGGAGCGGTCTACCCAGCGCCCGAGCTGGTGGCCGCGATCGCCGCCGAGACCACCGCGATCCGGGGCACCCCCGGGTTCGTCAGTCCGACGCTCGACGATCCGTACGCCGTCGCCCTGGTGCACCGGGTGCTGCGCGCCGCCGACGAGGGCAACGCGCTCGCCGCCGACACCCTACTGCGCGTCGCCGTGACCAGGCTGCTGCGGCTCAACGGCGGCCCGCTGCCACAGCGGCCGGTCCGCACCGCCGGCGCCCGGCTCGCCGCACGCGCGCGTGCCGTGCTGGAGGACCGGATGGCCGAGCCGCCGACCCTGGAAAGCCTCGCCACCGGCCTCGGCAGCAGCCCCTTCGCCCTGCTGCGGGCGTTCCGCGACGCGTACGGCATGCCACCGCACACCTGGCTGACCGACGCCCGGGTGCGCCGGGCCAGGCACCTGCTCGACGCCGGCACGGCCCCCGCCGACGCGGCCGTCGCCGTCGGCTTCACCGACCAGCCGCACCTCAACCGCCACTTCGCCCGGATCGTCGGCGTCCCGCCCGGTGCCTACCAACGCGAGCGCAAGAACGTACAAGACACGCGGTGAGAGCCCCCGTAACGTCCCGGGCGTGGCACAGCAGACAGCACTCGCGGACACGCACGGCAACGCAGGCGCGCCGAAGCCGGACTCCGCCGTCGTCCGGGACGCCCTCGGCGTCGGCGTCGCCGTAGGACTGTCCGGGTTCGCCTTCGGGGTGACCTCGGCAGGCAGCGGGCTCGGCCTGCTCCAGACCTGCGCGCTCAGCCTCCTGGTGTTCACCGGCGCCTCCCAGTTCGCCCTGGTCGGCGCGCTCGCGGCGGGCGGCAACCCGCTCACCGCGGCGGCCGGCGCCTTCTTCCTGGGGGCGCGCAACGCGTTCTACGGGCTGCGGCTCTCCCAGATGCTCGCCCTCCCGCGCGCAGTGCGGCCGTTCGCCGCCCAGTGGGTGATCGACGAGACCACCGCGGTGACCCTCGCCCAGCCCACGCGGCGCGCCGCCCGGATCGGCTTCACGGTCACCGGGCTGACCCTGTACGTGCTGTGGAACCTCACCACCCTGCTCGGCGCGCTCGGCGCCAAGGCCGTGGGGAACACCGACGCCTGGGGCCTGGACGCGGCCGGACCCGCCGTCTTCCTGGCGCTGCTCGCCCCCATGCTGAAGTCCACGACCGACCGCGCGGTGGCCGCCCTCGCGGCGCTGCTCGGGCTCGGCCTGCTGCCGGTGCTGCCCGCCGGCGTCCCGGTCCTGGTGGCCGCGCTGGCGGCGCCGGCGGCCCTGTTCGTCTCCGGCCGGCGGACCGGCCGTACCCACGACGACTCCCCCGAGGAGACCCGGTGAACTTCTGGACCGCGATCGCCGCGACCGCCGTCGGCTGCTACGCCGTCAAGCTCGCCGGACTGCTGGTACCCACAGGCGCCCTGGAGCGGCCGATGGTGCGGCGGCTGGCCGCCCTGCTGCCGGTGGCCCTGCTCGCCGCCCTCACCGCCCAGCAGACCTTCGCTCACGGGCACACGCTGGTGCTGGACGCCCGGGCCGCCGGGGTCGGGGCGGCGGCCGTGGCGCTGTTGCTGCGCGCGCCCTTCCTGGTCGTCGTGGGCGTCGCCGTGGTGGTGACGGCGGGGCTGCGCGCCGTGACCGGCTGAGAGACCGGTCACCCCACGAAGCGGCCGTACGCCCTGAGGGTGCGCAACGCCTCGATCGTCACCAGGGGGCGGGCCTCCAGAGCGGCGGCCGGTGCCCACCGCCGCCACCGGATCGGCCAGCCGCCGTCCTCGGACTGCTCGGCGGCGAGGAACTCCAGCGACCGCTCCATCTCCACGTCGGTGAACCACGCGCGCGCGAGGGAGTCCGGGGACCTGGCGAAGTCGTGCGGGAAGTGGTGCTCGCCCGGTGCGTAGCCGGGCGCGACCGGGTACGCGTCGCGGCGGCCCGGGTCCAGCGCGGCCAGCCGGTGCTCGCGCACCAGGCGACCCAGCCGGTCGGCGGCCGCCTCCGCGCGCGGGCGGTCGGGTACCGCGTCCAGGAAGGCGACCGCGGCCTCCACCTCGTAGGGGTGCGTCTTGTCCAGGGACTCCACCGCCTCCCAGCAGAAGTCCGTGGCCCGGAACAGCCACGCGTGCCACACCTCGTTGCGGTGCAGCAGGCCCACCACCGGTCCGGTGGCGAGGAGCTCACTGGGCGGGTCGTCGACGACCGGGACGAAGGGAGCCGTCGGATAGCCGCGCTGGCTCGGATGGATCGCCGGCAGTGCCCCGTCCGCGGTGGAGACGGACGTGAGATAGCGGCACACGCGCTCCACCCGCTGGCCGCCGCACCGCCCGATCGCGTCCAGGACGCGCAGCGCGTGCGCCGTGTGCAGCGGCTGGCTCACCGGACCGCGCAGATCGGGCTCCAGGGCGTGGCCGTAGCCGCCGTCCTCGTTGCGGTAGGCGTCCAGCGCCGTCTCCACCGGATCGGGACCGCCGTTCAGGAAGTGGTACGAGAACAGACGCTGCTCCAGCACGCGCGCGGTGAGCCACATGAACTGTTCGGCGCGGAAGAGGGGGGAGCGCACCGGGGGCGTAGGGGGGAGTGGGGAAGCTCCGGTTTCGGACATGCGAAAGACCGTAGGGCGGAAAGCGGTATCGGCAAGCGGTCCCGGGCAGGGCCCACTCTCAGGGGCGGGATACTGGTGTCATGCGGTTGACGGTCTTCTGGCAGCGGATGGCGGAACACTTCGGTTCGTCCGGGTACGCCGACACCTTCGCGCGCGATCATGTGATGACGGAACTCGGCGGACTGACCGTGCACCAGGCGCTGGACTCCGGCTGGGAGGCCAAGGACGTGTGGCGCGTGGTCTGCGCGGTCATGAACGTTCCGGGGGAGAAGCGCTGACCGTGCACGGAGATCGGGCACGGGCCACGCGTTGTCGGTGGCGTCGGCGAGACTTGCACCGTGGCACCCACTGACGACGACGGGCGTACCGCCCGGCACGCATCCCCGGCAGGCACGACGCCGCCCGCCGCCTCCCCGGCACCCGGCGCCGCGCCGCTGGGCGCCCGCATGCCGCGCTGGCTGCCACGCGCCATGGTGCTGGCGCTCGCCCTCATCGCCGCGTTCCAGCTGGGCAGCTGGGCCTTCCACCAGCTCACCGGCCTGCTGATCAACATCCTCATAGCGTTCTTCCTGGCGCTCGCCATCGAGCCCGCGGTGAGCTGGATGTCCCTGCGCGGTATGCGCCGCGGCTTCGCCACCTTCCTGGTCTTCCTCGGCCTGGCGATCGCCGTCGCGGGGTTCGTCACCCTGCTCGGCTCGATGCTGGCCGGCCAGATCATCAAGATGGTCGAGGGTTTCCCGGACTACCTGGACTCGGTCATCAACTGGGTCAACGAGACCTTCCACACCCACGTGAGACGGGTCGACGTCCAGGAGGGCCTGCTGCACTCCGACTGGCTGCGCAAGTACGCGCAGAACAGCGCGGCCGGTGTGCTCGACGTGTCCGGGCAGGTGCTCGGCGGCCTGTTCCAGCTGCTGACGATCGGGCTGTTCGCCTTCTACTTCGCCGCCGACGGCCCCCGGCTGCGCCGCACCCTGTGCTCCGTGCTGCCGCCCGCCCGGCAGGCCGAGGTGCTGCGCGCCTGGGAGATCGCCGTCGACAAGACCGGCGGCTACCTGTACTCGCGCGGTGTGATGGCGCTGATCTCGGGCATCGCCCACTACATCCTGCTGGAGGCGCTCGGCGTGCCCTACGCGCCCGTGCTGGGCGTCTGGGTGGGTCTGGTCTCGCAGTTCATCCCCACCATCGGCACCTATCTCGCGGGCGCGCTGCCGATGCTGATCGCGTTCACCGTCAACCCGCTGTACGCGGTGTGGGTGCTGGTGTTCGTCGTGGTCTACCAGCAGTTCGAGAACTACATGCTGCAACCCAAGCTGACCTCCAAGTCCGTCGACATCCACCCCGCGGTCGCCTTCGGGTCGGTGATCGCGGGCACCGCGCTCCTCGGTGCCGTCGGAGCCCTGATCGCGATCCCGGCGGTTGCCACGCTCCAGGCCTTCCTGGGCGCCTATGTGAAGCGGTACGACGTCACCGACGACCCTCGCGTGCACGGCCACCGCCGCCGCGGCACGGGCGGACCGGGGATGCTCACGCGCGCGCGTCGGCTGACAGGGCAGCGACCGGCCGAGGAGCCCGAGGAGAGCCCGTCCTGACCGCCCCCGCGGTCGGCGGCACCGCGCGCCCGGCGCAGGCCGCGGCGGTCAGGAGACCGTGACGGCCGGCGGGGGCCAGCGCCTGCTGCGGGGGACGCCGCCCGGGACGCCGTGCCGGTGTGTTCCGGTGCCCCGAACAGCCCGAGAAGGTCGTCGCGGAGCTGGAACGCCTCACCCAGCGGCAGCCCGTACGCGGACAACCCCTCGCGCAGCCGCTCACCGGCTCCGGCCAGGGCACCACCGATCAACAGAGGCTGCTCGACGGTGTACTTGGCGGTCTTGTAACGGATCACCTTCAGCGAGGCGGCGGTGTCCGGACCGGCCCCGGTGCGCAGGATCTCCAGGCACTCGCCCGCGATCAGGTCCCGGGCCAGCATCGACCGCAGAGGGCGGGCCCGGGCGAGGTAGGCGGCGGGCAGTCCGCAGGTCGCGAAGAGCTGGCCGGCCAGCGACATCAGCAGATCGCCCACGAGCATCGCCAGCGACCGTGCGGTGTCGCCGGCGTGCGGACGGTCCGTCACGGCGGTGCGCAGGGCGATGTGCGGGGTGGGGCGGCCGTGGCGCAGCGGGCTGTCGTCGATGAGGTCGTCGTGCACGACGACCGCGGCGTGCACCAGCTCCATGGAGGCCGCCCCCCCGGACCAGCGCGTCGCTGGTCCGGCTGGCCGACCGCGCGCCAGCCCCAGTAGCAGAACGCCGCCCGCAGCCGTTTGCCGTCCGTGACCGCCGCCTCCAGCTGCTCGGCCACCGGGGCCAGGAGCGGGTCGATCGCCGCGAACAGATCGGCTTACTGGGCGGCGAAGCGGCGCAGTACGTCGTCGACGCGGCTCTTGAAGGCGCCCGGATCCCAGCGGTCAGTCATCGTGGCGGCCCGCCGGGCGAGGACCTCCAGATGGGCCGGGGGGACGGCCGTGTACCGGTCCAGGACCAATCGGCCCCGTGCGGCGAGGTCGTGCTCGGCCTCCGCGGCCAGCGCCCCGGCGTCCGAGCGCCGCAGCAGCCCCCGCACCATCCCCCACGCGGTCCCCAGGGTGCTCACCGCCAGGTCCGCCAGCCCCGCGGCCAGCAGTACGGCGTGTTCGTCCAGGCCACGTCGTCCCGTCTCACGTGTCATGCGCTCTCCCGGTCATGGCACACAGGGCGGCGCCGTCCACCAGCCGCCTCTTCGAGCATCGCGGCACGACGGGCGCGGTCATGCGGTAACTCACGAGTGGGTGACCCCCTCGCCAGGCAGTGCGGGCCGCGGGCGGGACAGGGCCTCGGAAGCCGTCCGTGCGGGGCGGGTGAGTGCCGTGCGGGGAAGTGCGGGAGTGCCGTGTGGTGCGCTTGACACGAAAATCGAACATCCATTCTTATAGAAGCTCCGGCTCGGCTCACTACGGGGAATCCAGTGTCAGTTCGGCATGTTTTCGATGGATATGTCCCCGAGTTATCCACAGGCCGGACCGGCGTCGGGGCGCATTGTCAGTGGCAGGCGTTAGCGTCTTTGACGTGAAGCGATCGACTCAAGCAAACCGGGTGGAACCCATGGCAGGAACCGACCGCGAGAAGGCGCTCGACGCCGCGCTCGCACAGATTGAACGGCAGTTCGGCAAGGGCGCCGTCATGCGCATGGGCGAGCGGGCCAAGGAGCCCATCGAGGTCATCTCGACCGGCTCGACCGCGCTCGACGTCGCCCTCGGTGTCGGTGGCCTGCCGCGGGGCCGCGTCGTGGAGATCTACGGCCCGGAGTCCTCCGGAAAGACGACCCTGACCCTGCACGCCGTGGCCAACGCCCAGAAGGCCGGCGGCCAGGTCGCGTTCGTGGACGCGGAGCACGCCCTCGACCCCGAGTACGCCAAGAAGCTCGGCGTCGACATCGACAACCTGATCCTCTCCCAGCCGGACAACGGCGAGCAGGCCCTGGAGATCGTGGACATGCTGGTCCGCTCCGGCGCCCTCGACCTCATCGTCATCGACTCCGTCGCCGCGCTCGTGCCGCGCGCGGAGATCGAGGGCGAGATGGGCGACAGCCACGTCGGTCTGCAGGCCCGTCTGATGAGCCAGGCGCTGCGGAAGATCACCAGTGCGCTCAACCAGTCCAAGACCACCGCGATCTTCATCAACCAGCTCCGCGAGAAGATCGGCGTGATGTTCGGCTCCCCGGAGACCACGACCGGTGGCCGCGCGCTGAAGTTCTACGCCTCGGTGCGTATCGACATCCGCCGCATCGAGACCCTCAAGGACGGCACCGAGGCGGTCGGCAACCGCACCCGTGTGAAGGTCGTCAAGAACAAGGTCGCGCCGCCCTTCAAGCAGGCCGAGTTCGACATCCTGTACGGCCAGGGCATCAGCCGCGAGGGCGGCCTGATCGACATGGGCGTGGAGCACGGGTTCGTCCGCAAGGCCGGCGCCTGGTACACGTACGAGGGCGACCAGCTCGGCCAGGGCAAGGAGAACGCCCGCAACTTCCTCAAGGACAATCCCGACCTGGCCAACGAGATCGAGAAGAAGATCAAGGAGAAACTGGGCGTCGGGGTCCGCCCGGAGGAGCCCGCCGCCGAGCCGGGCGCCGACGCGGCGGTCACCACCGCGGCCGCGGACGACACGGCGAAGACGGTGCCCGCCCCGGCCGCCGCCAAGGTCACCAAGCCCAAGGCCACCACCGCCAAGAGCTGACGCCGTGACACGACGAACCGACTGGGCCGACCACGAGTACACGTCCCCCGGTGCCCTACGGGGGAGGGGCACCGGGGGCCACCCGGGCTCCACCGGGGACGGCGAACAGGCCCACGGCACAGGCGGGTACGGGGGCGAAGGGGCATCCGACGGTCCGGACGGGCACCGCGGTCACGGGACACCCGGCCGTGGCTCGCGGAAGCCCGGGACGCGCCGTCGGCGCGGCTTCGGGGAGCCGTCCGGTGAGGACGGGGGCTCCTCCTCCTCGTCGAGGGCCGAGCAGGGGGAGCCTCCAGCGGACCCGGCCGAGCGGGCGCGGGCGATCTGCCTGCGCCTGCTCACCGGGACCCCGCGCACCCGCAAACAGCTCGCGGACGCCCTGCGCAAGCGGGAGATCCCGGACGACGTCGCCGAGGAGGTGCTGTCGCGGTTCGAGGAGGTGGGGCTGATCAACGACAGCGCGTTCGCCGACGCCTGGGTGGAGTCCCGGCACCACGGCCGGGGGCTGGCCCGGCGCGCCCTCGCCAGGGAACTGCACACCAAAGGCGTCGACTCCGCGCTCATCGACGACGCCGTCGGCCGACTCGACTCCGAGCAGGAGGAGGAGACGGCCCGCGAACTCGTCGCCCGCAAACTCCGCGCCACCCGGGGACTCGACCGCGACCGGCGCATCCGCCGCCTCGCCGGCATGCTCGCCCGCAAGGGGTACTCCGAGGGCATGGCCCTCAGAGTCGTCCGGCAGGCCCTGGAGGAGGAGGGCGAGGACACCGACTTCCTGGCGGGCGACGACTTCTGACGGGCGGCCGGATCCGGGGCGGTGCGTGCCGACGGGGTGGGGATAACCCCCGGCGAAGACGCCGGACCACCGCAGTGCCCCGCGACCACCGGGTGAACGACGGTGTACGCCATGATGCTGCGCTACGCACTCAAGACCGTCCGCGCCCGCAAGGCCGCCTTCCTCGGAGCCTTTCTCGCTCTGCTGTGCGCGGCCGCACTGATCTCGGCCTGCGGCACCCTCCTCGACACCGGACTGCGCGGCACGATCCGCACCGAGCGTTACGCGGCGGCGCCCGTCGTGGTCTCCGCCGACCAGTACGTCCACCGCACCACTGTCAAGCACAAGCACGGCAGGACCAAGGTCAAGCACAAGGCGAAACCCATCGCCGAACGCGCCTGGCTGCCGGCGGACCTCGCCGCCCGCATCGCCCGCACGCCCGGTGTCGCGCGAGTCGTGCCCGAACTGACCTTCCTCGCACAGCCCTCGACCCCGGCCGGCACGGGCGGCCGTACCGCCTACGGCCACGCCTGGGAGTCCGCCCCGCTCACCCCCTACCGGCTGGTCACCGGTACCGCGCCGCGGGCCGCCACCGACCTGGTCGTCGACCGCGACCTCGCCGCCCGTGCCGGGCTGCGGCCCGGCGACCTGCTCACCGTGCAGTCGACGCAGAGCCCGCGCGCCTACCGGATCACCGGAGTCGCCGCCCCGGCCACGGACGTGCGCCACCAGACGTCCCTCTTCTTCTCCGCTGCCGAGGCCCGCAGGCTGGCCGGGCACCCCGGGCAGGTCACCGCGTTCGGTGTGCTGCCCGCGCAGGGCACCGACCCGGGCCGGCTGGAGCAGGCCGTGAAGCGGGCGCTGGCCGGTACCACCGCCCAGGTCTCCACCGGGGACGCGCGCGGCCCCGTGGAGTTCCTCGACGCTGCCGCCGCCAGGGTCCGGCTGGTCAGCATGGGCGCCGCCATGGGCGGTACCTCGCTGCTCGTGGCGATCCTGGTGGTCGTCGGCACCTTCGCGCTCACCGTCCAGCAACGCCACCGCGAACTCGCCCTGCTGCGCGCCATCGCCGCCACCCCCGGGCAGATCCGCCGGCTGCTGGGCCGGGAGGCGCTGGTCGTCGGCGCCCTGGCCGGCACCCTGGGCGCGCTCCTCGGCCTGCCCCTCGGCGCCTGGCTGCAGAGCAGGTTCGTCGCCATGGGCGCCGTACCCGCCACGCTTCAGCACACCACCGGTGTCTTCCCGCCGTTCGCCGCCCTCGCCGCGACCCTGGCCGGTGCCTGGGGGGCCGCCCGGATCGCCTCCCGGCGGATCAGCCGGATCCGGCCGACCGAGGCGCTGGCCGAGTCCAGGATCGAGCCCGCCCGGCCCGCCCCGGGACGGATCGCCGCCGGTCTGCTGCTGCTCGCCGGTGGAGCCGCCCTCGTCGTCCTGCTCACCTCCCTGCGCACCGAGCCCGCGTCGACTCCCGTCACCTTCCTCGCCGTCGTTGTGCTCGCCACCTCCGTCGCACTGCTCGGCCCGCTGCTGGTCAGGGCGGCCGCGCTGCTGTTCGCCGGCCCCCTGCGCCTCACCGGTCACGGCGGCCGGCTCGCCACCGCCAACCTGCGCGGCAACGCCGCCCGGATGGCCTCCGTCGTCACCCCCCTCACCCTGCTCGTCGGCATGACCTGCACCGTGCTGTTCGTCCAGTCGACCCTCGCCGACGCCGCCCGCGCCCAGAGCCGCGCCGGAGTCACCGCCGACTGGGTCGTCGCCGCCCGGGGACCGGGCGTACCGGCCGAGGCGGCACGGCGGTTGCGCGCCCACCACGACGCCGTCACCGAAGTGGTCCGCACGACGGTCCGCATCGGACTCGACAAGTACCCGGCCCAGGGCGTCACCCCGGAAGGACTCACCCGCACCTGGGACCCCGAGGTCACCGCCGGCTCCCTCGGCCGGCTGACCGACCGCACCGTCGCGGTCAGCGAACTGGCCGCCGGACAGCACCACCTCAGGCCCGGCAGCACCCTGCGGGTCACCCTCGGCGACGGCACGCCCGCCACGCTCACCGTCGCCGCCGTCTACAGCCGGGGTCTCGGCTTCGGCGACCTCACTTTCGCCCACGACCTCGTCGTACACCACGTGGACAACCCGCTCGCCTCCTCCGTCCTGGTCAGCACCGCCCGTACACAAGCACAACTCGTGACTACGCTCCGTAAGTTCCCGGGGCTCGACGTTCTTTCGCCGGCCGCGGCGGACTCCCTCCAGGCCGACCGGCAGCGGGACAACGCCGAGGTCAACTACCTCGCCATGGGGCTGGTGCTGGCCTTCACCGCCATCGCCGTGGTCAACACGCTCGCGATGTCGGTCACCGACCGCGTCCGCGAGTTCGCGCTGCTCAGGCTGGCCGGCGCGACCCGTCGCCAGGTGCTGCGGATGCTGCGCAGGGAGGTGCTTGCGGTGCTGACACTGGCCACGGCGCTCGGCAGCGGCATCGCGGTCGCCGTACTGACCGCGTTCAGCGTCGGCATGACGGGACGGGCCGCGCCGACGGTCACGCCGTTGCTGTACGTGACCGTCGTCGCGACCGCCGCGCTGCTCGCCCTGGTGGCCGCGGCCCTGCCCGGGCGGGTGGCGCTACGGGTGCCGGCGGTGACCGTGGCGACGGCGAAGGACTAGGGCGACAACACGCCCGAGGCCCGCCCGTCGCTCAGTGGCCGCCGGGGGCGTTCCAGTCGACGAGTTGGACGATGACGCCGTTGGGGTCGGTGACCTGGAAGGCGCGCTCGCCCCACGGCTCCTCGCGCAGCGGCATGGTGATCGTGACGCCCTCGGCGGTCAGGCGGGCCAGTTCGGCTTCCAGGTTGTCGACCACGAAGGCGAGGATCACCCCGTCGGCGTGGTCCTCGCGCTGGTCCGCGGGGAGCGAGGCAAGACCCCTGCGCAGGTAGATGACGTTCATCCCCGCGTCGTCGCGGGTCAGGGAGGCGAAACCGTCGGCGGCCAGCTCCTCGCGGAATCCGAAGTGGTCGGTGAGGAACGCGCTGGACGCCGTGACGTCGTCGACGTTCAGGGACACGGCGGAGGCGGTGATCGACATGAGGACCCCTTGATTCCGGAAGGCAACTAACCATCTCTGTACGCCGTACACTGTACTGCGTACAGAGATGGTTGTGGGGGAGGATGTCCGAATGTCCCTCCACCGCAGCAGCGCCGGTGATCCGGCCCGTTCCCTGGAACTGCTCTGGCGTGTCCCCACCGCCCCGCGGCGCGGTCCGCAGCAGCGGCTCGACGTCGACCGGGTGGTCGCCGTCGCCATCGCACTGGCGGACGCCGAGGGCCTGGACGCGCTGACCATGCGGCGCGTCGCCCAGCAGCTGGGAGTGGTCCCCATGACGCTCTACACCTATGTGCCGGGCAAGGCCGAGCTGCTGGACCTCATGCTGGACACCGTCTACCTCCGGATGCCCCGGACCGACACCGCCGGACGCCCGTGGCGGGCTCGACTGACCGCCGTCGCGGAGGAGAACCGGGCGTTGTTCGAGGCGCACCCGTGGGCGGCGGCGATCTCCACCGGGCGGCCGCCGCTGGGTCCGGGGATGATGGCCAAGTACGAACACGAACTGTCGGCGCTGGACGGACTCGGGCTCGACGACGTCGAGTTGGATGCGGCCCTGACGTTCCTGCTCACCTTCGTCCAGGCCAACGCCAGGTCGGCGGCGGAGGCCCGGGCCGCCCGGCGGGACAGCGCGATGGACGACGAACAGTGGTGGGCGGCCAACGCCCCCCTGCTGGAGAGGGTTCTCGACCCGCGGGTCTACCCCACCGCCGCACGGGTGGGCACGGCGGCCGGCACGGCGCACGGCGCCGCGTACAGCCCCGCGCACGCCTGGGAGTTCGGTCTCGGGCGCGTGCTCGACGGGCTCGCCGTCCTCGTCGAGGGCCGCGGTGACGCCGCCCGGAGCGGAACACCGTAGTGCGGGGGCTGCAGGGCAGTCGGGTCGCTAGCGGGTGACCGGGAGCCCCGCAGCCTTCCAGGCCTGGAAGCCGCCGATCAGGTCGGTCGCGCGGTGCAGGCCGAGTTGGTGCAGGGAGGCGGCGGCCAGGCTGGAGGCGTAGCCCTCGTTGCAGATCACGACGATGCGCAGGTCGTGACCGGTGGCCTCAGGGATCTTGTGACTGCCCTGGGGGTCCAGGCGCCACTCCAGTTCGTTGCGCTCGATGACGAGGGCGCCGGGGATCAGTCCGTCGCGCTCCCGCAGCGCCGCGTACCGGATGTCCACGAGCAGCGCTTCGCCGACCTGGGCCGCGTCGTGCGCCTCCTGCGCCTCGACGCGCCGGTAGCCGGTCCGTACTCGCTCCAGCAACTCGTCTATCCCGAGTGGTTGCTCTTCCGGACCGCTCACTGCCAGTCCTCCGGGCGCTCGACCTGCTCCAGGCGCAGCACCTGGCCGCTGCGGCTGTAGCGGCGGATCCGGGGCAGCGGCGGGTAGTAGGCGTGGACGGAGATCGCGTGGTGCTCGGTGGACTCGTTGAGCACCTCGTGGACGTGGTCGCGCCCGAACGAGCGGCCCTTTCCGGCCGGCAGCCGGCGCTCGCGGTCGACGCCCTCGGAGAGCTCCAGGGTCCGCCAGCCGTCGGTGGGCAGCCGGGTGGCGAGCGAGTGCTCCTTGAGCTCGCCGGCCGCCGTGAGGAAGGCGCCGACGGAATCGGCGTGGTCGTGCCAGCCGGTGCCGGTGCCGGGTGGCCAGCCGATCAGCCAGGCCTCGCTGCCGCCGGGGCCGTCGAGCCGGATCCAGGTGCGGCCCTCGGGGTCCAGCGGGAGTGAGGCGATCAGCTCGGCGTCGGTGGCCGTACGCCGGACGAAGTCGAGGAGGTCCGCCTGGGTGGGCGCGTCGAGGGGCGCGGCGGCGGAAGCGGAAACGGAGGAGGAGAGGGAGGCAGACACGTGCACCGTTCCTGATGAGAGTTCGCAGAACAGGGCGCAGACGGCGCCCGGAGAGAAAGGGAGATGCGAAGTCAGCAGGACGGAAGACACACGCAGCCCGCATAGCGGACCAGGTCCACATGGACCTTCCGCCACAGGCGCACAGTGGTGTCGTTCACGATGCGGAGTACACCATGCCGGTGCGGGCCGGTCAACTCACAGTCACATGGTGGACCGCAGGGTGACCGCGGTCACCGCGCGCGGGAACCGGCCCGGGTGTCGGCCTCCACTTCCGTCCTCGCCGTCTCCGTCCTCTCCGCTTCGGTCCTCGCCGTTTCCGTCCTCTCCTTTTCCGTTCGCTCCTTTTCCGGCCGGTCCTTTTCCTTGCCGCCCAGAGTCGCCTCGGCGGCCGAGTACAGATCGGCCGGCCGGACCCCGTTGAGGGCGGTGACCAGATGTCCGTCGGGGCGCACGAGCAGCACGGTGTGCGCCGGGGCGCCGGGGTAGGCCTCGGCGACCAGCAGCTCGGCCGGGTGCGGCAGCGCGGTCACGGCCGCCGCGAGCCGGGGCATGATCCCGGCGGAGACCCAGTGCTTGCGGTCCCACACGCCCGTACCCGGCGCGACGAGGACCACCAGCAGCGCACCGCGGCCCAGCCGCGAACGCAGCGGCACGAAGGTCCCGTCCTCCGCGGTGACCCGGACATCGGTGACCGGGGCGCCCGGCGGGGTGTCGACCGGGATCTCGTGCTCCAGTTGCCGGGGCGCGAGAGGCGAGTCGGCGTACGCCCCCGGCGCACCGAGCGCGCCGTGTCCCAGGTGACCGTCGGTGAGGAGCGCGTCGTGCCCCCGGGACGCGCCCGGCACGAACCCGCGCAACCCCCGGCCGCCGCGCAGCACCGGCAGGACCTGGTCGGCGGCGCGCAGCCGGGCCGCGACCGCCGTGCGGCGCTCGGTCTGGTAGCTGTCCAGCAGCGCCTCGTGCGGGCCGTGGTGCCAGGCCGGGGCCAGCTTCCAGGCCAGGTTGTCGACGTCCCGCAGTCCCTCGTCCAGCCCGTGGGTGCCGAGCGCGCCGAGCAGGTGGGCCGCGTCCCCGGCGACGAACACCCGGCCCACCCGCCACCGGCGGGCGAGCCGGTGGTGCACCGTGTGGACCCCGGTGTCCAGGAGGTCGTACGGCGGTGTGGTGCCGCCCGTCCAGCCCGCGAGCGTCTCGCGGATCCGGTTGACGAGGAGCTCGGGCGTCACCAGGTCCTTGCCGGGGGGCAGCAGCCAGTCCAGGCGCCAGACGCCGTCCGGGAGGGGGCGGGCGGTCACCTCCCCGGCCGAGGGCCCGGACGTCCGCCACGGCGGTGTCCGATGGAGCAACGCCTGACCCGGCCACGGAAGTTCCGCGCGCAGCGCGGCGACCGCGTGCCGCTCCACCGCCGTGCGGCCCGGGAAGCGGATGTCCAGGAGCTTGCGCACGGTCGACCGCGGGCCGTCGCAGCCGACCAGGTAGCTGCCGCGCCACCAGGTGCCCCTGGGGCCACGGGTGTGCGCGGTGACGCCGGAGCGTTCCTGCTCGACGCCGTCGAGGCGGCTGTCGGTGGCGACCTTGACCAGTGGTTCGTCGGCGATCGCGGCGCGCAGGGCGTTCGTCAGCACGTGCTGGGCGATGTGCAGCGGTGACGGCTCGGTGGCGTCGTCGAAGAGCACCTCGCGCATCACCTGCCGGCGGCGCATCGACCGCCAGCCGGTCCAGCGGGCCCCCAGCTCGTCCAGCGGGGCCCCGCTCAGCCGGGTCATCAGAACGGCGGTGTCCTCGGGCAGCACCACGGTGCGCGCCGGCCGGGACTCGTCCTTGCCCGGCCCCTCGTCCAGGACGACGGACGGCACCTCCTGACGGGCCAGCGCCAGGGCGAGCGTGAGCCCGACGGGCCCCGCTCCGACGATGATCACCGGGTCCACGGCGCGACGCCCCCTGCCCGTACGCAAGTCCCGGCGGACATGGATGAACAGATTGGTGGAGCAGGGTGCACGATCACAGAACGTATGCAACAGACTGGGCGCCAGCGGGTCAAGCGGCGCACCCGGGGACACGTCAGCATGGCGGGCGCGCGGACCCCGTCACGGCGCCGCGCACACCCGAGGGCGGCGATCGTACGACCGCCGCCCTCGGGTGTCTCACGCGGGTTGACCGGGCGTCAGGCGGACGCTCCCGAGCCGAAGCCGCCACCCACCTCGGCCGCGTTCAGTTCGTCGACGTCCTCGGCGCCCAGGACCGCGCCGGTGCCGCGCTTGCTGCGCCGCAGCCGGGCCTCGAGCCAGGACGCGAACGTGGTGAGCGCGAGGTTCAGCAGGATGAAGATGACGGCGACGACGACGAAACTGGGGATGACGTTGGCGTAGTTGGCGGCCAGTGTGCCGCGTGCCGTGAGCAGTTCCGTGAACTGGAGCATCACTCCGCCCAGCGCGGTGTCCTTCACGATCACCACGAGCTGGCTGACGATGGCGGGCAGCATCACGGTGACCGCCTGCGGCAGCAGGATGCCGGTCATCGTCTGCCCCTTGCGCAGCCCGATCGCGTACGCCGCCTCGGTCTGCCCCTTCGGCAGGGCGAGGACGCCTGCCCGGACGACCTCGGCGAGCACCGAGGCGTTGTAGAGCACCAGGCCGGTGACGACCGCGTACAGCGGCCTCTCGTCGCTGCCGACGTCGGTGGAACGGACGAAGAACTCGTTCGCGAACAGCATCAGCAGCAGTACCGGGATCGAGCGGAAGAACTCCACGACCCAGCTCGCCGGGATCCGCACCCACGCGTGGTCGGACATCCGGGCTATGCCGAAGACCGCGCCCAACGGCAGGGCGATCACCATGGCGAGCGCCGCCGCCTTGAGGGTGTTGCCGAGGCCCGGCAGCAGATACGTGGTCCACGCCTCGGAGGTGGTGAACGGCTGCCACAGCGCCCACTTCAGCTGGCCCTTGTCGTCCAGCTTCTGCCAGACCCACCACACCAGCAGGGCGAGGAGCAGCAGGAAGACCATGGAGAGCAGCGCGTTGCGCCGCTTGGCGCGGGGCCCGGGGGTGTCGTACAGGACCGAGCTCATCGCTTCACCGCCAGGCGCTTGGCGAGCCAGCCGAGGAACAGGCCGGTCGGGAGGGTCAGGACCACGAAACCGAAGGCGAAGACCGCGCCGATGGCCAGCGTCTGGGCCTCGTTCTCGATCATCGTCTTCATCAGGGCGGCGGCCTCGGCGACACTGATCGCCGCGGCCACCGTGGTGTTCTTGGTGAGCGCGATCAGGACGTTGGCCAGCGGGCCGATCACCGCGCGGAAGGCCTGCGGCAGCACGATGATCCGCAGGGTCTGGAAGAAGTTCAGCCCGATCGCGCGGGCCGCCTCGGCCTGTCCCACGGGCACGGTGTTGATGCCGGAGCGGAGTGCCTCGCAGACGAAGGCCGCGGTGTAGGCGGTCAGACCGAGCACCGCGAGGCGGAAGCCCTGGGCCTTGAAGTCCTGGGTGCCGAGCGTGACGCCGAAGATGTCGGCGAGACCGAGCGAGGTGAAGATGATGATGACCGTCAGGGGGATGTTCCGGACGATGTTGACGTAGGCGGTGCCGAAGCCGCGCATCAGCGGGACCGGGCTGACCCGCATCGCGGCCAGCAGGGTGCCCCAGACCAGGGAGCCGACGGCGGAGAGGACGGTCAGTTCCACCGTCGTCCAGAACGCCCCTAGGACGTCGTAGCCTTGAAGAAAGTCGAACACGATTTCCCGCGCTTCCGGGTGTGTGGCGTACGTGGAGGGCATGGCGCGCCGCCGCCGGGGAAGCGGTGGCCGCGGCGCGCCCGAGGAACCGTGCGAGGGCCTGCTGCCGGATCCCCGCGTCGGCGGAGTCCCGCGATCCGCGCGGGACTCCGCCGTGCGTGGCGCCTTACTTGACGATGACGCCGACCTTCGGGGCGGGCTCGTTCTTGTAGTCGGCCGGGCCGAAGTTCTTGTCGACGGCCTTCTGCCAGGAGCCGTCGGAGACCATCTTCTCCAGCGCCTTGTTGATCTTGTCGACGGTCGCGGAGTCGCCCTTCTTGACGCCGATGCCGTAGTTCTCGTTGCTCAGCTTCAGGCCGGCGAGCTTGAACTGGCCCTTGTACTTGTCCTGCGAGGCGAAGCCCGCGAGGATCGAGTCGTCCGTGGTCACGGCGTCGACGGCGCCGCTCTGCAGGCCCGCGATGCACTCCGAGTAGGTGCCGACCTCCTTGAGGTTCGCCTTCGGGGCGATGGTCTTCTGGAGGTTCTGCGCCGAGGTCGAACCGGTCACGGAACACAGCTTCTTGCCGTTGAGGTCCGTGCCCTTGGAGATGGTCGAGTCCTTCTTGACCAGCAGGTCCTGATGGGCCAGCAGGTACGGGCCGGCGAAGTCCACCTTCGCCTTGCGCTCGTCGGTGATCGAGTAGGTGGCCGCGATGAACTTCACGTCACCGCGCGCGAGGGCGTTCTCCCGGTCGGCGCTCTTGGTCTGCACGAACTCGATCTGGTTCGGCTTGTAGCCGAGCTGGCCGGCGACGTACGTGGCCACGTCCACGTCGAAGCCCGAGAAGGAGCCGTCGGGGTTCTGCAGGCCGAGACCGGGCTGGTCGTACTTGATGCCGATCTTGATCTTTCCGCCGCCCGACGAACCGCTGTCCTTCTTGTCGCCGCCGCACGCGGTGGCGGACACGGCGAGGGCGAGCACGGCGGCCGAGACGGCGGTGACCTTGCGGAGCTGCATGAGGAACGTCCTTAAGAAGTGATGAGAGGGTGCTGGATCGCCGCGCGGGTCAGTGGTGCAGGATCTTCGACAGGAAGTCCTTGGCCCGGTCGCTGCGCGGGTTGCTGAAGAACTGGTCGGGGGCGGCCTCTTCGACGATCCGGCCGTCGGCCATGAAGACCACCCGGTTCGCCGCCGAGCGGGCGAAGCCCATCTCGTGGGTGACCACGACCATCGTCATGCCGTCCCGGGCCAGTTGCTGCATGACCTCCAGGACCTCGTTGATCATCTCGGGGTCGAGGGCCGAGGTCGGCTCGTCGAAGAGCATCACCTTCGGGTCCATCGCCAGTGCCCGGGCGATGGCGACGCGCTGCTGCTGGCCGCCGGAGAGCTGTGCGGGGTACTTGTCGGCCTGGGTGCCCACGCCGACCCGGTCGAGCAGCGCGCGGGCCTTCTCCTCGGCCTGCTTCTTGTCTGTTCTGCGGACCTTGAGCTGCCCGAGCATCACGTTCTCGAGCACCGTCTTGTGCGCGAAGAGGTTGAAGGACTGGAAGACCATGCCGACGTCGGCGCGCAGCCGGGCCAGTTCCCTGCCCTCCTGGGGCAGCGGCCTGCCGTCGATGGTGATCGTTCCGGAGTCGATGGTCTCCAGGCGGTTGATGGTGCGGCACAGGGTGGACTTGCCGGACCCGGAGGGGCCGATCACCACGACGACCTCACCGCGATCGATCGTCAGTTCGATGTCCTGGAGCACGTGCAACGCGCCGAAGTGCTTGTTGACGCTCTTCAGGACGACCAGTTCGCCGGTCGCGGCTTTGTCTTCCTCGGCCACCGATACTTCGGTCATCGCTATCGGGCTCCGTCCTCCTCGGTTTCGGAGGAATGTAATGAGGGCGCATGACCAGCGTCATTACATCTGAGCGAGATCTGAGCATCACGATCCGATAGCATTCGGACACCTGTCGTAGCAGGGTCGACCCGGCCGTATATCGGCCGCGTAACGGAACCCGCCCACCGCCGGAACCCACTTGACGCCGCCCGCGTCCATCAGCGTGACTGCCCTGATGCACGCACGCGTGCGCGTACGTTCACTGCAGCCGGAGGGGGCCGGGATGAGACTGCTGCTCGTCGAGGACGACAACCACGTCGCCGCCGCACTCTCCGCCGTCCTGGCCCGGCACGGATTCTCCGTCACCCACGCGCGCAGCGGCGAGGAGGCGCTCAAGGCCCTCGTACCCGACAGCGACGCCTA
Source organism: Streptomyces sp. NPDC020958 (assembly GCF_055562175.1). Classification (NCBI taxonomy): domain Bacteria; kingdom Bacillati; phylum Actinomycetota; class Actinomycetes; order Kitasatosporales; family Streptomycetaceae; genus Streptomyces; species Streptomyces sp. NPDC020958. The sequence continues at coordinate 44,721 of NZ_JBVHFU010000003.1, forward strand.
CGACGTCGTCCTGCTCGACCTCGGCCTGCCCGACCAGGACGGCTACGAGGTCTGCGGCAAGATCCGCAAGCGCACCGGCACCCCGGTGATCATGGTGACCGCCCGCTCCGACGTCCGCTCCCGCATCCACGGCCTCAACCTCGGCGCCGACGACTACGTGGTGAAGCCCTACGACACCGGGGAACTGCTCGCCCGGATCCACGCCGTCAGCCGGCGCACCCACCACGACGAGGGCCAGGCCGGCGGCGAAGGCGACAGCGCGCTGCGGCTCGGCCCGGTCCGTATCGAACTGCCCACCCGCCAGGTCAGCGTGGACGGCACGGTCGTCCAGCTCACCCGCAAGGAGTTCGACCTGCTGGCACTGCTCGCCCAGCGGCCCGGCGTGGTGTTCCGCCGGGAGCAGATCATCAGCGAGGTGTGGCGCACCAGCTGGGAGGGGACCGGTCGCACCCTGGAGGTCCATGTCGCCTCCCTGCGCGCCAAGCTGCGCATGCCCGCCCTCATCGAGACGGTACGCGGCGTCGGCTACCGGCTCGTCGCCCCGGCCGCTTAGCGGGGACGGGTGCGCACACGTCTCCTCCCGCTGCTCATCGTCCTGCTGGCGGCCGTGCTGCTCGCGCTCGGCGTCCCGCTCGCCGTCAGCACGGCCTCCGCCCAGCAGCAGAAGGTCGTCGTCGACCGGATCGACGACACCGCGCGGTTCGCGGCCCTGGCCCAGTTCGTCACCGACGCGCCCACCACCGCCCGCCCCATGCGCACCGACGACCGGCTGGAGACCCTGCGCCGCGAACTCGCCAGCTACTACGGCGTCTACGGCATCCGCGCGGGCGTCTTCTACCGCAACGCGTCCTCCATGGCCAACGCCCCCGACGACTGGGTGCTGCCGACGACGGGCGAGGTCAGGGAAGCGTTCGACGAGGCGCTCCTGAGCCGTCGCAGCCACGACCCCGCGCAGGTGTGGCCCTGGCAGCGCACCCGGCTGGTGGTGGCCTCCCCGGTCATCCGGGACGGCGACGTCGTCGCCGTCGTGGTCACCGACTCGCCCACCGGCCAGATGCGCTCCCGCACCCTGCGCGGCTGGCTGTTCATCGGCGCCGGCGAGTTCGCCGCGATGCTGCTCGCCGTCGGCGCCGCGCTCAGGCTGACCGGCTGGGTGCTGCGGCCGGTACGGATCCTGGACGCCACCACGCACGCGATCGCCAGCGGGCGGCTGAAGTCCCGGGTCGCGGCGGCCGGCGGCCCGCCGGAACTCAGACGGCTGGCCCACGCGTTCAACGAGATGGCCGACAACGTCGAGGACGTGCTGGAGCAGCAGCGGGCGTTCGTCGCCGACGCGTCCCACCAACTGCGCAACCCGCTCGCCGCGCTGCTGCTCCGCATCGAACTGCTCGCCCTCGAACTCCCCGAGGGCAACGAGGAGATCGCCTCCGTCCGCACCGAGGGCAAGCGGCTCGCCCAGGTCCTGGACGACCTGCTCGACCTGGCGCTGGCCGAGCACGCCGAGGCGGACCTGATGCTGACCGACGTGGGGCAACTGACCCGGGAGCGGGTCGCCGCGTGGGCGCCGGCCGCCGCGGCGAAGGGCGTCCGGCTGGCCGGTGACTGCCCGCCGACCACCGGGTGGGCCGACCCCGTCACGCTGTCCAGCGCACTGGACGCGGTGATCGACAACGCGGTGAAGTTCACGCCGGAGGGCGGCGTGGTCGAGGTGGCCGTGGCCGTCGACGGCGGGGCCGCGAAGGTCGTGGTCACCGACACGGGGCCGGGGCTCACCGACGAGGAACTCGCGCGTGTGGGGGACCGGTTCTGGCGCAGCGGACGGCACCAGAACGTGAAGGGGTCGGGGCTGGGGCTGTCGATCACCCGGGCGCTGCTCGCGGCGGGCGGGGGTTCGCTGTCGTACGAGCACCATGAGCCACGGGGGTTGCGGGTGACCGTTTCGGTGCCGCGGGGAGAGTGAGCACGCTCGTCGGGCACCGCCCCGCGGCCCCGAGAGCACCGGGGCGCTCCCGTCAGGGTTTCACCGAGCGGTAGTAGCGGCGTGCGCCCTCCTGCAGGGGCAGGGGGTCCGTGTAGATCGCGGTGCGCAGGTCCACCAGTTGGGCGGAGTGGACGTGGTTGCCGATGTCGTCCCGGCTCTTGATCACCGTGCGGGTCACCCACTCCGTGAGGCGCGGGTCCACGTCCTTGCGGGTGATCAGGACGTTGGACACCGCGATCGTCGCCACCGGGGTGTTCTCCTGCACGGCCGGGTACGCCGACTCGGGCATGTTGGTCGCCCGGTAGTAGAGCGCGGCGTCGCCCTCGGAGTGCAGCCTGGTGACGAGGTTCCCGTCGATCGGGACGAACGTGAACGGGAACCGCTTCGCGAGGTCCACGAGCCCCTTGGTCGGCAGCCCGCCCGACCAGAAGAACGCGTCGATCCTTTTCTGCCGCAGCTGGTCGGGGCCGGTGTCTATGCCGTCGGACACCGGGGTGATGTCCTTCGCCGGGTCGATCCCGGCGGCCTTGAGCACCCGGTTGGCGATGAGCCGCACCCCCGAGTTGGGCAGCCCGATCGCGACCCGCCTGTGCCGCAGCTGCGCGACGTCGGTGATGCCCGAGTCCCGCGCCACGACCAGCTGGACGTAGTCGTCGTAGAGCCGCGCCACGCCGCGCAGCCGGCCGGCGCCCCTGCCGTCGTTCAGTTCGTACGTCTTCACCGCGTCGGCCGCCGCGATGGTGAAGTCGGCCTGGCCGGTGGCCACCCGCCGTACGTTCTCGTACGAGCCGGCGCTCTGCACCAGCTTCACCTTCAGCCCCGGCATGTCCTTGCCCAGCTCGGTGCGCAGCCGTTCGCCGTAGTCCTGGTAGACCCCGGCCAGGGTGCCCGTGCTGAAGGTGATCGTCCCGGTCGGCGGCTCCTCGCCGAGCGGCAGCAGCCACCACAGCAGCAGCCCGAACACGACGGCGCCGGCGGCCGCGCCCTGGAGCGCGCGGCGCCTGCCGATACGGGGGAACACCTTGGACATGCGGGCGATCCTGCCAGCCGGTCACGGTCCTGACCAGGCCGGGGGGAACCGGCGGCGGACCGGGACCGCCCGTGGCGCGACGGAACGGGACTGTCCGCGGCGGACGCTAGAGTCGTCCGCATGACCAGCCACACCTCGGCCGACGCTCCGACCAGCACCTCGCCCGCCCGGCTCGTCAGGGAGTTCCACCGCGCCTTCGGCCTGGACGCCCGCACCACTCCGACCGAGGTGTCCCCCGAACTGGCCGCGCACCGTGGGGAACTGCTCGCCGAGGAAGCCGCCGAGGTCGCCGAGGTCGCGGTCGCCGGGCCCCTGGACCGGCTCGCGCACGAACTGGCCGACGTCGTCTACGTGGCGTACGGCACCGCACTGGTGCACGGCATCGACCTCGACGCGGTGCTCGCCGAGATCCACCGCTCGAACATGAGCAAGCTGGGTCCGGACGGGCAGGTCGCCCGACGGGCCGACGGCAACGTCCTCAAGGGCGCGCACTACCGGGCCCCGGACGTCTCGGCGGTGCTGCGCAGCCAGGGCTGGACACCGGACGACGAGCACTGACCGCAGCCCTGCCGGGGGCTAGCCGCCGGCCTGGCCGAGCCGTACGTTCCAGCGGCCGGGGCCGCCCGTGACCTCCGTCGCCGTCAGCGGCGGCACGTCCAGGCGCCAGAACGCGGCCTCGGGCGCTCCCAGCGCGTGCAGCACCACGGCCCGGACCACCTCCGGCTCGACCACGGCGACGGTTCTGCCCGCCGCCTCGCCGGCGGTCTCCAACCACGTGGTGATGCGCGCGCAGAACTCCCGTACCGATTCGCCCCCGTGCGGTGCGGCCCCCGGCTCGGACAGCCATCGGACCAGCGCCTGCGGCTCGACGGCACCGACCTCCTCCAGCGTCCGCCCCCGCCAGCGTCCGGAGTCCAGGCCCGCCAGTGCGGGCTCCGCAGCGGCGTCCAGGCCCAGCGCGGCGGCCGTTTCACGGCAGCGCACGCTGGGCGAGCTGATCGCGCGTCCGGCGGCGGGCAGGGCCAGCGCCACCGCCCCGGGGTTCTCGATGGAGTCGCCGTCGTCGAAGCGGGCCCGCCGCAGCGAAGGGGTGATCGCCGGGGCGACGAGGACGACTCGGCAGGTCACGGGACGGAGGCTCCTCGGTGGTTCGGTCGAGCGGACGCCGGACGCCCCCGACAGTACGCCGTCCGGCACTCTGGCACTGACTCCGCTCCGGCACTCCGGCACTCCGGCACTCCGGCACTCCGGCGCTTCGGCACGTCGAGCGCCGGAGGAGTGTCAGTGCCGGCTGCCAGACTGGCCGGTGTGGACATCCAACGCCGTGAACTGGCCGCACGCTTCGTCGAACTGCACCGGGAAGGCTGCTTCCTGCTGCCCAACGCCTGGGACGCGGGAAGCGCCCGTGTCCTGGAGTCGGCCGGCTTCCCGGCCGTGGCCACCACCAGCGCGGGCGTGGCCTTCTCCCTGGGCCGCCCGGACCACGACTACGGCGGCGACCGGATCGACCGCGACACGATGATGGGTCGCATCGGTGAGATCGCCGCGGAGCTGCGCGTCCCGGTGAGCGCGGACCTGGAGGACGGCTTCGGCCGGGCGCCCGAGACCGTGGCCGAGACGATCGCGCTGGCCCTGGGGGCAGGAGCCGCGGGCGGCAACATCGAGGACTTCACCGGCGACCGCTCCCGCCCGCTGTACGACCCGGAGCTCTCGGCCGACCGCATCCGTGCCGCACGCCAGGCCGTCGACGCGGCCGGCGAGCCGTTCGTCCTGGTCGGTCGCACCGACGTGCTGCTGACCGGAGGCCCGCTCGCCGAGGCCGTTCACCGGGCCAACGCCTACCTCGCGGCGGGCGCGGACTGCGCGTTCGTGCCGGGCGCGGCCGACGCGGCGACGATCGGCACCCTGGTGAAGGAGATCGACGGGCCGCTGAACGTGGTCATGGGGTTGACGGGCGGCGACCTGTCGCTGGCCGAGCTGCGTGAACTCGGGGTGCGCCGGGTCACGGTGGGCGGCAGCATCGCGCGGGCGGTGTACGCGCAGCTGCTGGGCGCGGCACGGGAGCTGGCGGAGCGGGGCACCTTCTCGTACGCCGAGGTTCAGCTCCCGCAGTCGGACCTGAATGAACTCTTCCGGAGATGAACGGGCCCGTCCGGCGATGACGGAACGGGCGGGCCGGACCACTCCGGCCCGCCCGCGGCGGCTGCCGGACGGCCTCCCGCCCGGGACCGCCTACCCTTGACGCATGACCAGCAGCAGCGACCGGAGCCCGGTAGTGGACGTTCAGGCACCCAAGACCTACGAAGTGCGCACTTACGGGTGCCAGATGAACGTCCACGACTCCGAGCGATTGTCCGGACTGCTGGAGGAGGCCGGATACGTGCGCGCGCCCGAGGGGGCGGACGGGGACGCCGACGTGGTGGTCTTCAACACGTGCGCCGTGCGGGAGAACGCCGACAACCGGCTGTACGGCAACCTCGGCAGGCTCGCGCCGAGGAAGGCGGACCGGCCCGGGATGCAGATCGCGGTCGGCGGCTGCCTCGCGCAGAAGGACCGCGACACCATCGTGAAGAAGGCCCCCTGGGTCGACGTGGTCTTCGGCACGCACAACATCGGTCAGCTGCCGGTGCTGCTGGAGCGGGCCCGCGTCCAGCAGGAGGCGCAGGTCGAGATCGCCGAGTCGCTGGAGGCGTTCCCCTCCACCCTGCCGACCCGGCGCGAGAGCGCCTACGCAGCCTGGGTCTCGATCTCCGTCGGCTGCAACAACACCTGCACCTTCTGCATCGTCCCGGCCCTGCGCGGCAAGGAGAAGGACCGCCGCACCGGCGACATCCTCGCCGAGATCGAGGCACTGGTGGCCGAGGGTGTCAGCGAGATCACGCTGCTCGGGCAGAACGTCAACGCGTACGGCTCCGACATCGGCGATCGCGAGGCGTTCAGCAAGCTCCTGCGGGCCTGCGGCACCATCGAGGGCCTCGAGCGGGTGCGGTTCACGTCCCCGCACCCCCGTGACTTCACCGACGACGTCATCGCCGCCATGGCCGAGACGCCGAACGTGATGCCCCAGCTCCACATGCCGCTCCAGTCCGGCTCGGACACCGTCCTCAAGGCCATGCGTCGCTCCTACCGGCAGGAGCGCTACCTCGGGATCATCGAGAAGGTCCGCGCCGCCATCCCGCACGCCGCGATCACCACCGACATCATCGTGGGCTTCCCCGGCGAGACCGAGGCGGACTTCGAACAGACCCTGCACGTCGTCCGCGAGGCGCGCTTCACCCAGGCCTTCACGTTCCAGTACTCCAAGCGCCCCGGCACCCCGGCCGCCACCATGGAGGGCCAGATCCCCAAGGAGGTCGTCCAGGCGCGCTACGAGCGTCTCGTCGCCCTCCAGGAGGAGATCTCCTGGGACGAGAACAAGAAGCAGGTCGGCCGCACCCTGGAACTGATGGTCGCCGAGGGCGAGGGCCGCAAGGACGGCGCCACCCACCGGCTCTCCGGCCGCGCCCCCGACAACCGGCTGGTCCACTTCACCAAGCCGGACCAGGAGGTCCGCCCCGGCGACGTCGTCACGGTCGAGATCACCTACGCCGCCCCGCACCACCTCCTCGCCGAGGGCCCGACGCTCGGCGTACGGCGCACCCGCGCGGGCGACGCCTGGGAGAAGCGGAACGCGGTGGAGGCGGCCCGACCGGCGGGTGTCATGCTGGGCCTCCCGAAGATCGGGGTACCGGAGCCGCTGCCGGCGGCGACGGGAGGCTGCGCGGCGCACTGAGCGCGCGCCGGGGTCATCCAGAAGGGGCGGGCAGGGGGACGGGGCGCTGGGTCGTGGTCGTCGACCGCCGCGCCCGCCTGTACGAAATCGCCTGCACCCACCGTCCGGGAGTCGTCCTGCGCCAGAAGCGCCGGCAGGTCTACCGGGTGGGGGACGGCGACATGTACTACGCGGCCGTCGACGGCGCGATGTCCACGCACCGCGTGATGTACCGGCTGGCCGAACTGGCGTGGAGCACCCACCCGGAGTCCTGGCCCTGGGCATGGAAGCAGCCGGACCCGGGTGCGGGAGGCGCCTGAATCGCGCGGACCGAGCGCGGGTGGGGCCTGGACCGCGCGGGCCTTGCGCAGGGCGGCGCTGAATCGCGTCGCCCGGAAGTAGGCTGCCGTTCATGCTTGTCGCAGCAGCCGTCTGCCCCTGTCCGCCGCTCCTCGTCCCCGAGGTCGCGGCGGGCGCCGCGCCCGAGCTGGACGTGGTCCGTGCCGCCTGCGCCGGCGCGCTCGGCGTGCTCGCCGCGGCCCGCCCCGACCTGCTGCTGGTCGTCGGCCCTGCGGAGCAGCCCGGCCGCGGCGTGTTCCCCCAGGGCAGCCGTGGCACCTTCCGCGGCTACGGCGTCGGGATCGACGTACACCTGGGAGCCACCGGCCGGCCGGAGGGCGGACGGGCCGGCGAGGGGACGGACGGGGAGCGGGAACTGCCCGGCTCGCTCGCCGTCGGGGCCTGGCTGCTGGAGCGGTACGGGTGGGCCGGTGCCCCGGTCGAGGCGCTCGGTGTCGGCGAGCCGCTGGAGGCGGAGCAGTGTGTCGCGACCGGCCGGGAACTGGCCGGCCGGGCCGCCCGGGTGGCGCTGCTGGTCATGGGCGACGCCAGCGCCTGCCGCACCCTCAAAGCACCTGGTTACCTCGACGAGCGCGCCGCCCCCTTCGACGCCGAGGTCGCCCGGGCGCTCGGCGCGGCCGACCTCGCGGCGATCAGGGAACTCGACGCCGGACTGGCGTACCGGCTCAAGGCGTCCGGCCGCGCGCCCTGGCAGGTCCTCGCCGGCGCTGCCGAGAACGCGGACCTCGCCGGGGGACTGCTCTACGAGGACGCCCCGTACGGCGTCTGCTACCTGGTGGCCACCTGGTCCTGACGCGCCCGTGCCACGGGGGGGGGGGGGGGGGGGGGGCGGGGCCCCCGGGGGCACCCCGCCCGCCCCCGGGCCCCCGGGCCCCCCCGCCGCCTGTCGGCGG